>DASTIZ010000254.1:0-5299 GCA_035717045.1 Chitinophagaceae bacterium | reverse complement strand
AAAAACACAGCTTTTTGGGTATCGTCTAATTGAAGTTGAAGAATATGCACCAATTCGTCTTTTAATTCGCGGTCATATACGGGAAATACAACTTCAATACGGCTATGCAAGTTCCGGTTCATCCAATCTGCACTTCCCATGAAAATGGCCGGTTCACCATTGTTATGAAATAAAAATACCCTTGCATGTTCAAGATACCGGTCAACGATCCGGCGGATGGTAATATTCTCACTTTGCAACGCGATGCCCGGTGCCACACAACAAATGCTTCGCACGATCAATTCAACTTTTACCCCCGCATTACTGGCCTCATATAACTTTTCGATCATACCCCTTTCCTGCAGATTATTTACCTTAATAATAATACGTGCAGGCAATCCATTGATTGCATGCTCAATTTCCCGGTTGATCATTTTATTGAACCGTTTGATCATGTTGAACTGGGAAACCAGTAATTGCTTGAATGTGATCTTCCCATACTCATGAGGCTGCAGCCTTGATTGCAGGTATAGAAACAATTGCTGTAATTCAATACTGAATTCCTTTTTTGACGTAAAGAAAACGTGATCGGTATAAAATCTTCCCGTTATTTCATTGAAGTTACCGGTCGCCAGTAAGGAATAATAATTCATTTCGTTTTCTTCTGCCCGTCTTACCAATGCGATCTTCGCATGCACTTTCAAACCCGGGATACTGTTGATGATTTTCACCCCGGCTTCCTTCATTTTCTTTGACCATCGTAAATTATTGGCTTCGTCAAACCTGGCCTTTAATTCAACAAATACGGTTACCTTTTTCCCATTTTTTGCGGCACTGATCAATGCGTTGACAATATGCGAATTGGCGGCGACCCGGTAAAGCGTGACGTATATTTCCTTAACAGCAGGATCAATGGCAGCTTCATTAAAAAACCGGAGTATATAATTATAGGAGTGATAAGGTAAATGCAAAAGTCGCTCTCCCTCGCTAATTATTTTGAAAATAGAATTCTGGTAGGAGAATGCGGCATGCGGGACAGCGGGCCAGTTTTCATAAACTAATTTCTTACCCGATGGGTTCGGTAAACTCCCCAGGTCTTTGAGATTGTGATAACGCCCGCCTTCGACCATTTCATCTTCATCAAGCGAGAAATAGTTCAATACAAAATCCCTGACCACCAGCGGCATTCTTCCATCGAACAAAAACCTTGTTGCGGAACCTACATCTCTTTTCGCTAGTTGTTTTTCGATCTTATCCGCGATATCACCGGCAAATTCATCTTCAATATTCAGCTCTGCATCACGGGTGATCTTTACACTGTAAGCATCGTAAATCTTATAACCGGGAAAAATCTCCGAAAGATTTTCGCGGATCACATCATCCAAAAAAAGAAGGTAGTTTCTGTCATCGATCTTTCGCAATTCAGAAAATCTTGGTAGCTGATCAGACGGAATATTTAATAAGGCGTAAACGGGGTTACCCGGTTCGGTTAAGGATTCCAGGTGAACAATAAAATAGAGGTAGTTATTTTCCAGGAAAACATTTGATTGGTTTCCGTTCTTCAAAATGATCGGCTGGAGAAACGATAACACCCGTGATAAAAAAAATTCCCTTACCGCATCTTTATGGTCTGGTATGATGTCGTCGCCATAATACAAATGAATACCATTTTCCCTTAGCTCGGGTAATATGTGTTTGGACAGAATACTTCCATACTCCTCGAGTTGTTTTTGCACCATAGCCTTTACTTCTGCCGCAAGACCCTCGGGATATTCATCGCGCAAAGAAGTTTTTTTGGCTTTGATACTGGTGAATGCGTAAATAGAAGGCATCCTTACCCGGAAAAATTCATCAAGGTTTGAGGAAAAGATTGAAAGAAACTGGATGCGGCTGTACAATGGCACCGATCCATCGGCCGCCTCTAACAATACACGATGATTAAAACTCAACCAGCTTAGATCCCTGTTTAAAAAAGTAAATTGGTTGTCTGCCATTCGGGTTTATAAAGGTTCACTAAGATAGGGATAATCGGGTTTGTTGAGAGTAAACACGATTAAATATCGAAAGACCGTTCATTTCCGTTTCCATTTAAACTTCAAGCATCATTTTTGTTAAAGACGGATTTGACTGAACTTTATCCACATGAATTGGTATAAGCTAAAAACGGAAGAAGTTTTTGAACAAACAAAGTCTGGTGAAAAAGGGCTTTCAACAACTGAGGCAAAACACCGGCTTGATAAAGTCGGGCCCAATGAACTGCAGGAAGCGAAAAAGAGAAGTATTGCAGTAATGCTGCTGATGCAGTTCAAAGATGTGATGATCCTTATTTTACTGGCCGCTGCTATAATATCAGGCATCATTGGCGATGTAACTGACACGATTGTTATCCTCGTAATTGTGTTATTGAATGCTATAATCGGCTTTTTCCAGGAATACCGCGCAGAAAAAGCAATGGAGGCACTAAAGCAAATGGCTGTGGTGCAGGCCAATGTTATGCGGGACGGAAATTCGCTCACACTGCCAGCAACAGAATTGGTGCCTGGTGATGTAATACTACTTGAGGCCGGAAGTGCCGTGCCTGCAGATATTCGGGTGATTGAATCAAATAGTTTGAAGATTGAGGAGGCCGCGCTCACCGGGGAATCCCATGCAGTTGATAAGGTCACTGATGCGCTTGAAGAAAATGATCTGCCGATTGGTGATCAGATAAATCTTGCATTCAAAGGAACTTTCGTGGCCAACGGCCGGGGCAAAGGAATTGTTTTCGCAACCGGAATGAAAACTGAACTTGGTCGCATTGCCAAAATGTTACAGGAAAGTGAAACGCTTACCCCCTTGCAGCAACGCATGGCCTCGTTTGGTAAACGACTCTCCGTACTGGTACTGATATTGTGCGTTGTGTTCTTTATTGCAGGTTGGTTGCGGGGAGAAGATACGGTGAAAATGGTACTTACCAGTATTTCACTTGCGGTTGCAGCTATTCCGGAGGCATTACCGGCGGTAATTACCATCTCCCTGGCGCTGGCCGCAAAAAGAATGATCCGTCAAAATACACTGATCAGGAAATTGCCCGCCGTAGAAACATTGGGTTCCGTCACTTATATCTGCACAGACAAAACGGGTACGCTTACAAAAAACAAGATGCATGTGGAAGAGGTTCTTGTGAACGACAAATCTTATCAGCCGAAAGATCTTGCCTCACTGCAAAACAATGAGCACGGCAACCTGTTACTTCATGCTTTTGGATTAAATAATGATGCCGTATTGGATAAAGATCAAACCATCAAAGGTGATAGTACTGAAATTGCCCTGATGGAACTGGCCAATGAACAAAAAATTGATCCGGCATCATGGCCGCGTACTGGTGAAATACCTTTTGATTCGGAAAGAAAACTAATGACCACTTTTCATGAACATGATGGCAAGATCATTTCATTCACAAAAGGAGCTCCTGATGTTTTGGTTGACCGTTGTAAGGATGTAAGCAAGGATGATGTGTCAAATAAAGTAGATGAAATGGCTGCCAAAGGATTGCGGGTTTTAGGTTTTGCTTTCCGGTATTGGGATGAAAAACCGGGGGAACCAAAAGCCGAAACACATGAATCCGGTTTGCAGTTTTTAGGATTGGCGGGACTAATCGATCCCCCAAGAGAAGAAGTGCTGGAAGCAGTTGCCCAATGTAAGACGGCAGGCATCATCCCTGTAATGATCACGGGCGATCACCCGCTGACTGCAAAAAATATCGCAGAACGAATTGGGATCTTAAGTAAAAAAGATCTGGTAGTAACGGGGCAGGAACTGGCTGCACTGGACCGGGACAGCTTCCAGGCTAAAGTGGAAAAAATAAAAGTATATGCGCGGGTTTCACCGGAACAAAAATTGCAGATCGTAAAATCATTGCAGAATAAAGGACATTATGTTGCCATGACGGGTGACGGCGTGAATGATGCCCCCTCACTGAAACGAGCCAATATCGGTATTGCCATGGGGATAACAGGTACCGATGTGTCAAAGGAAGCCGCACATATGATCCTGCTTGACGATAATTTCTCGACGATAGTAAAAGCAGTGAGAGAAGGGCGACGAATCTATGATAACATCCTTAAGTTCATCAAGTTCCTGATGACAACTAATTCGAGTGAAATACTTACGTTGTTATTGGGACCGCTCATCGGCTTGCCGGTTGCCTTGTTACCGATTCACATTCTTTGGATCAATTTAGTTTCGGATGGTCTGCCGGCCATCTCGCTATCATTCGAAAAAGCGGAAAAGGATGTTATGAACAGACCGCCCAGGCCGCCACAGCATAGCGTTTTTGCCGATGGCAGGGGTATCCATATGATCTGGGTCGGGATCTTAATGGCGGGCATCGCATTATCAATTCAAGGATGGGCCATACGAAATGACCTCCATTGGCAAACAATGGTATTTAATTTCTTATGCTTAAGCCAGATGGGCCATGTGTTAGCCATCCGCTCAGAAACCCAATCTTTTTTCAAAGTGCCCTTATTGTCAAATAAATTATTGATAGGATCCGTATTGCTCACATTTATCTTACAATTGGTAATTACTTACGTTCCTTTGCTTCAGTCTATTTTTAAAACAGAAGCTTTATCATTAAATGAATTTGTACTGGTGGGCGCCGCCTCTGCATTGATATTTGTTGCAGTGGAGATTGAAAAATTGATACGAAAAAAGAGGTAACCAATGTTAGACCACCTCTCCTTCCAGGTCATAATCATAGGCCTTTGTCATCTTTACCTTCACGAATTCACCGATCGGTAGTTTTTTTGAAGAATGAATGACAACTTCATTATCCACTTCTACAGAGTCAAATTCAGTTCGGCCGAGATAACGACCAGCTTCTTTCTTATCAATGATAGTCTTAAATGTCTTTCCTATTTTTTGCTGGTTGAGTTCATACGATATCTCCTGCTGTACTTCCATAATTTCCTGGGCTCTTCTCTCTTTTTCATCGGCAGGGACATCATCCTTTAAATCAAAAGCTGAGGTGCCTTCTTCATGTGAGTAAGTAAATATCCCGACACGATCGAACCTTTGTTTTTGCAGGAAAATTTTTAACTCGTCGACATCATCCCGGGATTCTCCCGGAAAACCTGTGATCAAAGTTGTGCGTAAACAAAGACCCGGTACTTTTTCCCTGGCTGCAAAAATCAACTCCTCCATTTCTTCCCGGGTAATCTGCCGTTTCATGGCCGTGAGCATATTATTGGAAGCATGCTGCAATGGCATATCCAAATAATTGCAGATATTATCTCTTTCATTCATCACTTCCAGGACCGCTAATGGAAATCTTGAA
>DASTIZ010000253.1:0-12892 GCA_035717045.1 Chitinophagaceae bacterium | reverse complement strand
GGCTCCGGCAAGACAACCACCATCAAGTTACTGCAGGAAAGAGGATATACAACAACAATCGAGCATGCCCGCCACTATTTAGATACTCAACTCATCCAAGGAAAATCAGTTGAAGAAGTAAAGCAAAATCAAAGAACATTTCAATTAGGCGTTTTGGAAATGCAGATTGAACAGGAGGCCTCGCTCAATCCGGATGAGATAGTTTTTCTTGACAGAGCCCTTCCGGATGCGTTGGCTTACTACCGGTTCCTAAACCTCAGTATAGATGAAAGGCTAGTAGAAGCACTTCGCTCAGCTTCTTACAAAAAGGTCTTTATCCTGGACCTTCTGCCTCTGGTACAGGATTATGCCCGCAGGGAAGATGAAGCGGCTCAAAAGAAAATACATGAGCTACTGATAGAAGTATATAGGTCGTTTGGTTTTCATGTTATTCAAGTTCCGGTGCTACCGCCGGAAGAAAGGGTGGATTTCATTTTAAGAAATATATCAGCTCCCCAACATGCAAAAAACGATGTTTTATGAAAGACCAGAACTACTGGAAAAGGTATCCGGTTTTAACCAATCCTGAAGAAATCGGGCTGGCTTTGTCATCAGACTATTTTCTTTCTGAGGGAAAGAGGTTCGAGTTACTGCGTTTTTATAAGGATACCTCAGCGGGGAATGTTTTAATTAGTCCTGGTTCAGGCGGTCATGCCTATGTATTTGCAGAACTGGCATACCTCATACACAAACAAGGTTATAATGTTTTCATTATGCCCAGGCATGGGGGCTTCACCATTTCAGAGTTGTTCAGGCGACACACTGATGCCATTCAATACATAAGATCTAAATACCCGAATGCCCTCCATCTCTATGGAGAAGGTTTGGGTGGATTGGTCATTTTCTATCTCGCGTTGGCTGGCGTTCCTGTACAAAGTATTATTTGCGAGAATGCACCTGCCATACTAACCGATAAAGCCTTTCACAATGCCATGAAAAAAGATGGCAAAGGAGGAAAAAGAAGAGCCTTGTTGCTGCCTCTTTTCAGGTTACTGGTAAAAGTTTTTCCTTCACTACCTATACCTATTAAAGCCTATCTCGTATGGGAAGAGTTAATCGACTTTGCTGATGAACACAATAGAGCAATTGAAGAACGGATAGTACAAGGGTATAACAATGATCCTGATTTTGATAAAAGGTACCCCTTGCAAGCTGTGATGTCATTGGTGAATACACCACCGCCAAACCCACTCTCTGACCTTTCCATTCCAATTATGTTCATAGTTACTACAAGAGGGTTCATGCCAGCTTATTTTAAAGAGCTATTCAGACGATTACCTATGATGACAAAAAGATTAGTTGAAATTGATGGTGGAGTGTTTTGGATGGTTTCCAATCCGAATGATGCGGCCAAACTTATTTGTGATTGGATCGGCAGGCCGAGGAAAGAAAAAGAATTATTCACTCATTCAATCGTAAATCATGAAAACAATTGAAAGAAGTAAAATATATCAGGCTTCCCCTGAAGAAGTATTTGATTGCCTCGACGACCTAAGTGTTACTGGAATGCACATGACGAAATCTTCCATGCCTATGATGGGTGGAAAGATGAATGTCGAACTTTTAAGTCCTCACCAAAAAGGATTGAATACCAAGTATCGCTGGACTGGGAAAGTCCTGTGGATGGTGCTGGATTTTACAGTTCATGTAACGGAATGGATAAGGGGACGCGAAAAATCGTGGGAAACTGTTGGCGTTGCCAGGATGATTATCATGTCATGGTTTAAAATGAACTTAAAGGTGGAAGGAAATAACCAACAATCGACTGCACATCTTTCCATCAATTATGAGAAGCCACGAGGATTTTTTAACCGCATGTTGTCATTTCTTTTAGCCGGTTGGTACAGCCGGTGGTGTTTGAACAACATGCTGAATGATGCAGCGAGGAAACTTGCACATGTGAGTAAACGACACGCCATTCAGGGAAGAACAGCGGTTGGAGAACAATGGTAATATTATCAACACGTCGAGTTTCCGTTGAATCTAGGCATCTGTCATTCGTAAAAAAAATCAGCTGAATGAAAAAGCAGAAACAGTTGATGATCATTAAAGCTTCGGGAGATAATGCTTACTCAGGCTATGAAGCTCAAAAATTTTACCGTATCGCGTGAATCTAAGGAAATCTGCATCTTGCCTGAAGTATACCAAGAATAAAAAAAGATAAATGGTATCTTACAATTAAAACACAAACATGAGTAAAGGAAAACAAAAAGCCGCGGGCAAAAGTCTGCTGGAAAAAATCGGCGAAACTGTGGGTCATGTGAAGGATGTGATGGTGGAGAAAAAGGATGAACTGGTAGAGGCAGTCGAAGAAAAAGTGCAGGCAATAAAGAAGTCGATTGGTAAAAAAAAGAAAGCCTCACCGCCGCGAAAAGCGGCTAAGAAGAAAGTGAGTGCAAAAAGGAAAGTTGCTCCAAAGAAAAAAGTTGCCGCACGGAAAAAATCAGCTCCAAAGAAAAAAGCGGCTAAAAGAAGTAAAAGCGGGGCTGCCCGTGCAACCGGACGCCGGTGACCCCTGCATAACAACGGGAAATGCCCGGCGGTCAATGCCGTTGTATACCGGAATGTTATCTGGCTGAACTTTCTGAAAAGTAGCAGCAGAAGTTGCCGTGATTTCCCTATCTTAGGGATATCATTCATCTATCAATTGCTAATTATGAAAAATATTTTCCTTGCAGCGTTGCTCCTCATTTCGGCAAGCGTTTTTGCAGGTGATCCAATCACCGTCACTGGATACATTGGCGACGATCATTGTGGTACGAAAAGTGGTCCCGATCACGCTGAATGCGCAAAGAAGTGCGTGAAAGGTGGTCACAAACCAGTTTTGGTGGTAGGGAAAAAAGTATATACCATCAGCAACCCCGAAAAAGTGAGTGATGTAATTGGCGAGAAAGTGGAAGTGACCGGCGAAGTTGATGGCGACGCTATCACCATCGAAAAAGTTAGCAAGGCCGCATAATCTGCTTCTTTCATACATACGAAGAATTACATCTAATGGATGATTAGCTCCTGCAGGAGAGGGGAAGCTATTGATTGTTATTTTCTCATTTTAATTTCTTTTACCTGCATTATTTTGCTGCGTTCACATTTTTCAATACTGTATTTTCCAGTAAGCCATAGGCAAAACGCTGGAGAGTAAGGATCATAGAAGAGCCTTTGCCGACAGGGTAGCTGTATTTTGGATCCTTTAGACCGACAATTTTCAAAACCGTATTCGTAACGGGTTCGGCTCCGGGCGCGTTTTCAAACTGGGTTTTTGTATAGGAGGCAACCTTTTTACGGAACGCATCATAGTCCTGTATATTCCCTTTTATAACGGTTGCGCTATTGCTAATGTTTGTTTTGAAAGTAACAGGCTCAACCATGCTAACTTTAATATTGAATTGATTTAATTCGAGGCGCAGTGCTTTAAAATAGCCTTCCAAAGCATGTTTTGAAGCGGCGTAATAAGCGACGTTCGGAAGACTAACCAGGCCAAGCATAGAGCCCACCGTAATTATTTTACCCAGCTTTTGCTTTCTGAAATAAGGCAACAGCTCGTTTGTAAGTTTAACAGTGCCCCAAAAATTGGTTTCAAATTGCTGTCTTCCCAGTTCAACGGAAGTTTCTTCAGCAAGCCCCGTAACTAAGTATCCTGCATTATTTATCAGCACATCCAGCCGGTTGATCTCACTGAATAGCTGCTTGACAAAAGATTCGATTGAACTGTCATCGGCAATATCCAGCGGCATTAGTTTGAAAGGCAATCTGCCTTTATATTTTTCCGGACTGCGGCTTGTGCCAATTACGCGGTGGCCGCTTTCGTGAAGTTTCGTTGCGATCAGAAGACCGAAGCCAGAAGAAGCCCCCGTCACTAGAATTGTTTGTTTCATTTCCTGTTGTTTTGTAATTTTACTTGCAATTTGCAAGTACAAATATAGGATATACTTGCAAAGTGCAAGTGGTTTAACTTATTTTTTATGAATAAAACGAAAAAAAGATCAGATTGCCCTGTTAGTTGCTCGCTTGATATCTGGGGAGATAGGTGGTCTTTGTTGATTATCAGGGACCTGATGTTTGCAAAAGAATGCACCTATGGCGATTTCTTAAAAGCCCCGGAGCGCATTGCCACCAATATTCTGGCTTCAAGGCTACAGGCGCTTGAGGAAAACAAGATCATAGAAAAATTAGAGCATCCGGAGAGTAAAGCAAAGGTGTTGTACAGGTTGACAAAGAAGGGCATTGACTTACTTCCCATAATGATTGAAATAAATCTTTGGGCCGAAAAATATTTTTCTATACCGGAAGACAGAAAAGCAATGTTGAAACAAGTAAAAAAGGATAAGGCGGGATTTATAAAAGCAGCTACGAAAGAACTGCAAAGTTTCAGGTAATTGTGTGATCACCTGCCGCGTGGCTGGCCTTTGTTTTTGCGGAATTTAAAAACACGAAAACAAGCCCGGATACAATCAGCGCGGCATCCTCATAAATACCCAATGACAAAGCAGCTGAAAACCCAATCGCCGTCCATAAAAGTGGTATGACCACAATATAAAAGGGAAGCTTGTTTTGGACCAACAACAAAATGGCAAGCGTGAATATGGTAGTCGGGCAGGGCAAGCCGAATGTTGGTGAATAAGGATAATCATGTCCTGCAAGGTGGCCAAGTATTGGATAAACGATCAGCGAGTATGCCAGCAGAGCGACACTGGTTACAGTGGTTAAATTTTTGTGTAATGAGAACCTGGTTGGTCTGAACGCATAAATAAGCAGTAAAACGCCTTCAACAATGAACAACGCACCGAAAACGATGGCAGCTTCATTGATGGCGGAAAAAAAACCGATATGATATACCGCGCCCATCCATATCCACAAAAAACCGAGGATGATAAAAATAAATTTGCCTGAACGTTCACTCGCCCTGGCTACAAAATAAATCACCGAAGCCGCCAGCAAAAGAAAAAAGATCTGAACAGGGAACAGTTGGGTATTGTAATGTTTGAAAACCTCCAAAAATTGCTCCTGTGTGAAAGGGAGTTTCATAAAATGGCCTTAACTGCGTGTCTCTTGTATGGGGTGGGTGGAACAACATGCCCGTTACTTTTCCATCCGGTGTTGCGCTTGTTGAACATCAATGCAAGCATAAGCATGGACATCGGCGCAGTGATGGCCCAGGGAAGGCCAAGCATCAGTAAATCGTAGGAATAATTTGGATAGAAGTATACAATGGTGATTAGCGGTGTAACGGCCGCGTTTGCAATAAAAGAAAGCCTTACCCATTTCTGAAATCCTTTTTTCTCAAATATGGGTATAACTGCAAAAGAGGCTAATCCCATGAAAATATAACCCAGTGCATCAAAATCCCAGAACAAAGAATGTGGCAGTTGCTGAAGCAGGCGTACTTCGGTCAACTTTCCTTGCATAGTCATCGGGATGACTGTGGCTAATTGCACGGCATAATTGGCTGTGACAAATACGGCATAAAACGAAGTGAAGATTAACGCTGCATGGCTCCAGAACTTCCTATACCCTGTTGTGATATGATGAAGGGCGAGTATTTCGAGAAGAAAAGGAATGACGATGCAGAGGGATGTGCTATAGATGAGTATCTCATCGGCAGGATAGGTTAGAACACCATATAATTGTAAAATTTGAACTATGCAGTAAGCTAATGTAGCCGTAAATGCCGACAGCCCTGCCCAAAAACCTATTTTCCGTATCGTAACTTTCATTGGCAGCGTTTGGGCCAAAGGTATTTTCAACTTTTAATGCTTTTGGTGACCGGAATAAGGAATGAATATGAATTTGATCAGTTTTCGCCAATGCAAAATGCAGCTATGTATGCTCTGCATCTATCAGGCAATTTTTGCATTCCACTAAAATTTTACTGTTATCACATCAATTTACCACCTCTAAAACAGGGATTGCGCGTTCTTTTTCTTTGCCCCACCTCTTATTAATATAATTTCTCGCGGGTAATTCTACAAAACGATAGGAGAGATACGAAACAAACAGCAGGAACACTATGAAGCCTATGCATATGAGCCATGACGTGAGTATCGACAGGTTCGACATCTCTATGCCGGTTTTGTTTGGATTTTGCATGAACGCCGTGGCCTGGTACAAAAAAGGCTGATGAATCAGGTAAATGGAAAATGACCAATCTCCCAGCTTCTGCAATGGTTTTGTTCCTAGCAGCGAATTCATATGTCGATTGCCATAGGCCGCAGCAAGGAGGATAAAGGGGAAAAACAACACTGTAAACACATCCAATACGGCGAAGTGCATACACGTAAATAAGCCTGCCAGCAGAATTAAAACCGTATAGCCCGACGAAAACAGCTTTTTAGCCCAGTTGTCTTTCCATGCGAGGTATACCATTGTGCCAATTACAAAGCCAAACAGGCAGCGGAAAAACCCAAATTGATAAGATACATTCAAACTAAAAGGAGGCGTTCCATTTGTTCTGAAAAAGCTTAATGAATCGGGCACAGTTACCAGTGGTACCAACACATATCCGATCATAAGATATCCTGCAATACACAATGCTACAATCACGAGCCTTCCTGGTTTTGTCAGCTTCATAAAAGGTGCCACAAGGAAAGGGAAAATCATATACATCCACCACTCTACACTGATACTCCACGAAGCGTGAGTAAACGTGAACCACTGGTGAAAGTTCATCGAATGAAGCAGCAGCATGTTTGTGATAAGAGAGTAAACAGAATTCTCGGCATCGAGTACTGGCGTTACCTGAGCACCCCACTGGTAGAGCAAAAAGAGAAAGAATGTGGTTAAGAACATCGAAAACAGGTGCAATGGATACACCCGGGCAAAGCGGGCAATAGCGAATTTTTTAAAATTCTGTGCGTTAACAGATGTCTCGAAATATCTCGCATATACGTGGCACATAATAAAGCCACTTAATACAAAAAAGAAATCCACCATCAGGTACATCCGGCTGATCAGGTGTGACTCGTTTTGATCCAGTAATTTTCCCTGGAAAAGGGACAACACGATATCAACATGGAAAATTACAGTAAGCAGTGCGGCGATGCCTCGCAGTGGCGTTAAGTTGGCAAGATACCTGGTGGTCATACTTTCTACAGTTTGAAGCGTTTAGCCCAAATCTAAAAACGCAATGACCACTATGACAATGGATAGATGTATGTATTGTCAGAAAGAGCGTATAAACTGTGATATCAGGTGCCGGGTTAAAGGTTATTGATTGTTTTGTGTTAAGCATTTCCATGAGATCGATCTCACAGAGGTTTTTCCGAGCGTGCCCTGGTATGGCAGTTCTCTTCTGACGTCGCCCTGGAAGTCGTACTTTATCAGGTTGCCTTCCTGATCGTATTGGTGATTAAGATAATCTGCGTCCATTAATGTAGATGGTAAATATTCTTCCCCATAACCGTGCTGCAAGGTTACATGAACACGCTCAAGACTCGGCTGAAATAGACCCCAGTTCAACAGTTCCAGCATCGAAAACGCAGGGGAAATAAAAATAGTGGGTGTTTCATAATACTGGCTGGCGCCTTTCGGCAGCACTGAATTGCTATATCTATACCAAATGCCCAGCTGTTGTGGTCCATAATAAGGTTCCTCTTCAACCAGGGGAGGGGTTAATATGCTTAGGATGTTACCGCTGTTGTCTGTATTCACATTAAATACTGACGAACCATTCACGATCAGCTTTTTCAAAAAATTACGGTGATCAAATGTTAATTGTAGCAGTGATTCGCCGCTTTGAGCGTATCTGACTTCAATTGGGTAGTGTGTTTTTTGGGTCGAACCTTGAAAATGGCTTTGTCACGTTCATAGCTTATGTCATAATCAAATTGAAATTGATTGTTATAAATGTCTCCTACCTGGGCCTTAAAATGCTGAGCAATCCGTTATCGCTGAACGTTTTTATCATGAAAAAATCATTGGTGTTCACACTGTCAGGATTGATGGAGACGGCCGTGCAGGCGTTTTTATTTAAGTACTGCCGGATCATCCTTACATCCTTTTTTGAACAGCCCAGGGCAAACATAAGGATGGCGAGGAGGGAAATCAGGCGCATATGTATTTTTTTGATCACGGCAAGGCAGAAGGTAGCGGTACGTTAATGGTGACGATTATCATTATCTTGTACGATTGATCACGTTTGAAAGATTACTGTTTTGTCGGACAGGCCTTTTACTCATTCAATACCCAGATTACTTAATTTAGAGTGCAAACCTGGTATATGCCGGATGACGTTAGAACATACATTGTAAAAACAAACGGATTCTTATTTTCTTTCACAAAAGATGATATTGATAAGGCAGACCTGGTTACCCTGTCTCCTGCATCGTTCAATCTTATAAAGGATCATCGCAATACCAATGCAAAGCTGCTTGAGACCGACGCAACGGCTAAAAGATTAAAAATTGAAATAGAAGGGGAAACATTCGAAATTGAAATTAAGGATCAGCTTGATCAGATGCTGGAACAAATGGGTTTCGGCAAAGCAAGCATCAGGCAAGTGAAAAATATTAAGGCACCCATGCCGGGTTTGGTATTGGAAATCGCCGTTACCGATGGCCAGGAAGTAAAGGAAGGCGATAAACTTTTAATACTCGAAGCCATGAAGATGGAAAACAGTATTATGATCCAAACCAGTGCCACCATCAAAAAAGTATCGGTGTCTGCCGGTCAGGCTGTTGAGAAGGGACAGGTACTTGTAGAACTGGAATAATTCACCAAAAAAGCTAACAATGCAAAAGATACTGGTGGCCAACCGTGGCGAGATTGCTTTAAGGATCATGCGAACGATTCGGAAGATGGGCATCAAATCGGTGGCGATATTTTCCGAAGTTGACCGTACCGCACCGCATGTGTTATTTGCTGATGAGGCTGTCTGTATCGGACCTGCGCCTTCAAGTCAATCTTATCTTAATGGTGATAAAATTATTGCTGTTGCCAAAGAGCTGGATGCAGACGGCATCCACCCTGGATATGGTTTCCTCAGTGAGAATGCGGAATTCGCCAGGAAAGTAGAAGAGGCTGGCATCAATTTCATCGGGCCCGGCCCCGAAGCGATACGGGTAATGGGCTCGAAGCTGGCCGCTAAAGAATTGGCGGCAAAGTATAATGTGCCGATGGTGCCGGGTGTAGACAAGGCGATTGAAGATATTGCCTTTGCAAAACAAGTGGCAGGCAAAATTGGATATCCAATATTAATAAAGGCGTCTGCGGGTGGTGGTGGCAAAGGGATGAGAATAGTGGAAAATGAAAACGAGTTGGAAGAGCAGATGCAAAGGGCTATCAGCGAGGCGAGATCGTCTTTTGGCGATGGTGCCGTGTTTATTGAAAAATACGTGAACTCGCCGCGGCATATAGAGATACAGGTGTTGGCAGATAAACATGGCAATACCGTTCACTTATTTGAGCGGGAATGCAGCATACAACGGCGCCACCAGAAAGTGGTGGAAGAATCTCCTTCTTCGATTCTGACGCCTGACCTTCGAAAAAAAATGGGAGATGCGGCCGTGATGGTTGCAAGATCATGTAACTATACCAGTACAGGAACCGTGGAATTTTTGCTGGATGATAAACTGAACTTTTATTTTTTGGAAATGAATACGCGGTTGCAGGTAGAACATCCTGTTACCGAAATGATAACAGGCATTGACCTGGTGGAAGAACAAATAAAAATTGCAAGAGGGGAAAAGCTAAGTTTCGTACAGGACGATATTGTTATCAATGGACATGCTCTTGAATTGCGCGTGTATGCCGAAGATCCGCTGGATGACTTTTTACCTTCTATCGGTACATTAACCAAATATATAAAACCTGATGGCGAAGGAATAAGAATAGATGATGGATACACTGAGGGCATGGCTATTCCTGTGTATTACGATCCGATGATCGCCAAGCTGGTGACACATGGAAAAGACAGGAGTGAGGCCATTCAAAAAATGAAAGAGGCTATTAAAGAATATAAAATTGAAGGCATTGCCACTACCTTACCCTTTGGCAATTTTGTTTTCGATCATGCAGCTTTTGTATCCGGGAAATTTGATACGCATTTTGTAAAAAAATATTATGCACCGGAAATGCTGGTTGACAAAAAAAGGGCCAATGCCGAACTTGCTTCCATCATCGCACTGAAATATTTTTTTGATCAACAGAAAAAAATAAAAGTTGTCGACCCCATTGTTACCCAATGGAAGAAGCGGCTTTTTGAAAAATAATTATAAGATTAATGAAAAAAGGTAAGTCAGAAATATTACGAAGGAAGATTGAAGAAGGAAAGCAGGGTGGCGGCGAGTCAAGAAATGCTGCACAGCATAAAAAAGGAAAATTGACGGCCAGGGAGCGTATTACACTGCTTATGGATCCCGGATCCTTTGAAGAGATTGATGCCCTCGTACTTCATCGTACCAAAGATTTCGGGATGGAAGAGCAGCAGTATTATGGCGACGGTGTTGTTACCGGTTATGGAACTATCAATGGAAGGCTCGCCTATGTGTTTGCGCAGGACTTTACCGTGTTTGGCGGCTCATTGTCTGAAACGCACGCGGAAAAAATATGTAAGGTAATGGATCTTGCTATGAAGACGGGTGCACCTATGATCGGCTTAAACGATTCAGGAGGCGCAAGGATTCAGGAAGGTGTAAGGTCACTTGGTGGTTATGCGGATATCTTTTACAGGAATGTGTTGTCGTCGGGCGTTATTCCGCAGCTATCAGCTATTATGGGACCGTGTGCCGGCGGTGCAGTGTATTCACCTGCCATGACAGATTTCACGCTGATGGTTGAACATACCAGTTATATGTTCGTTACAGGGCCTAATGTTGTGAAGACAGTTACCAATGAAGAAGTAAGTTCGGAGGAATTGGGTGGGGCCTCTGCACATTCTTCTAAATCCGGCGTTACACATCTTACCGCGGCCAACGATATGGAATGTATTGCGCAGGTAAAAAAGCTATTAAGCTACCTTCCGCAAAATTGCGAAGACACAACTCCTAAATTTCCGTATGTGCCGGGAGATGAAACAAGGGAGTCATTGGAAGATATCATTCCTGAAAGTAATAACCAGCCGTATGATATGCGGCTGGCCATAGAAATCATTTGTGATGATGATTCGTTTTTTGAGATACACAAAGAGTATGCTGCAAATATCGTGGTTGGCTTTGCACGGCTGGCTGGCCGCAGTATTGGCATTGTCGCCAATCAGCCCATGAGCCTGGCTGGCGTGCTGGATATTAACAGCTCAAAAAAAGCGGCAAGATTCACCCGCTTTTGTGATTGTTTCAATATTCCTTTATTGGTATTGGTAGATGTGCCCGGCTTTTTGCCGGGAACCGACCAGGAATGGAATGCCATTATTACCAATGGTGCAAAGCTACTATATGCATTTAGTGAGGCCACCGTTCCACGTATTACTGTTATTACAAGAAAAGCTTACGGTGGCGCTTATGATGTGATGAATTCAAAACATATCGGAGCTGATATGAATTTCGCGTGGCCCACGGCGGAAATTGCTGTAATGGGAGCGAAGGGGGCCAGTGAAATTATTTTCAAAAAAGAAATCGCAGAAGCGGCTGATCCGGTCCAAAAGCTTGCTGAGAAAGAAGCCGAGTATTCGACAAAATTCGCTACGCCTTACCTGGCTGCCGAAAGGGGTTTTATTGATGAAGTAATAGAACCAAGAGAAACACGCATAAAACTTATTAAGGCATTTGCCATGCTGGAGAATAAAGTGGTTAAACTACCCAGGAAGAAGCATGGGAACATTCCTTTGTGAAAATATCCCTTTGGATTGTCGGTTTCGTCCCTTATGCGCAACCGAAGATTATGGCACCTTTGTAAAAAAGAAATAGCTTATGTCAAACAACAATGTTTCATTACACCGCGTGTTAAAGGCAGCGCCGGCAAAAATATACAGGGCGTTTACGGAACCAGCAGCAATCGCCTCATGGTTGCCACCATATGGTTTTGTTTGTACCGTGCATGAAATGAATGTTGAGGTGGGTGGTTCGCATAAAATGTCATTTCAGAATTTTTCTACAGGCAATTCGCATTCTTTCGGTGGCAGGTACCTGGAGCTTAAACCAGGCGAATTGCTTAAATACACCGACAAATTTGATGATCCTAATCTTCCGGGCGAAATGACAACTACTGTTTCGTTAAGGCAAGTGATAGGTGGCACAGAAATAAAAATTTTACAAGAAGGCATACCCGAGGTGATACCGGTGGAGATGTGTTACCTGGGATGGCAGGAATCACTGGAAAAACTCGCAAAGCTGGTGGAGCCCGAGATTCCAGATGCCTAGAATGAATGGCTTTTTATCGGGTAATTCCCATAAATATGGGAGAGGATTGTTTAGCTATACTGTTATCTTTATAGTGTTAACTACGGACGGGCTCATCCAAGAGGAATATCACCCTAAATTCTTCCTTCCCTGGCGCATCCTCTTTATTAACCTCTTCAAACTTTCGTTATGAACAAGCCAATCGAGTCTTCGACCTTAAAAACCTGGAAGGATAATCTTCAACCAACTGCAAACACGCCTGTATTGACAACCGAGGCTCTCATTACCCTGGTTGACCTGGAAGATTTTTTACGGGAGATCAAGGCAAAAAATGCGGACAGTGTTCGGATCAACCTGGTAAGGTTTGACTGGAAAACTAATGAGCCGCAGAAAATTAAAGAGAACGGTGCAAACTTTCCCGCGGGATGCAAATGGCAGGTGACCGGAACGAAAACCCAGGTGGCTATTGCTATGAATGGTACACGAAATTTTAAACAGAATGCGGATTATACGACACAAGCCGACGATATCATTGAAAACGGCAAAGTATTAATGTTGATTCCGGGAGGTAAGATAGAAGGTCCAAC
>DASTIZ010000252.1:0-4304 GCA_035717045.1 Chitinophagaceae bacterium | reverse complement strand
TTGCTGAAAGCGGGTTGGTCACTATCGACCTGGAAAAATATCTTCCTCAAAGAGAAATTATTATCGTGTTCGACCTGAAAGATTTTCTTTTTATGGGAATGATATTGAAAGAGAAAGATTTTCGCGAAGCTCTCAAGCAGCACGATTGGGAGAAATACAGGGATAAATATGTGGCCATTACCTGTTCCGCTGATGCCATAATCCCGGTCTGGGCCTATATGCTGGCAACCACCTATCTTCAACCTGTGGCAAGAGAAACGATAGTGGGAACCGAAAGAGAGATCTATAAATCTATCGTCCTTAAGAATATCTCTTCGATCGATCCGTCAGAATTCAATGGCAGCCGGATCGTATTAAAAGGCTGTGGTGAAACACCAATCGATGATTATGCCTATGCGGAGGCGACAAGAGTTTTATTGCCTGTCGCTAAAAGCATTATGTATGGTGAACCATGTAGTACCGTACCGATTTTCAAGAAGAAATAAGCCTGTGCCAATAACACGGAAAATTTTTACCTTACGGGGATAAAGATTTGGGATTAATGAGAAAGACCTCGTGGGTTTTATTGCTTGTCATTGTTGCCGCTGCCGCCGCATCTGTTTTTGTTTACGGGAGAAAAAAGCCCAAAGACAAGCTTCCGGCAAAGGTTGACTTCAATGTTCACATAAGACCGATTCTTTCCGATCGTTGTTTTAAGTGTCACGGCCCGGACGCAAAACAACGCAAAGGCAATCTTCGGCTCGATATTCCGGACAGCGCGTTTGCGGCTTTAAAAGAAAGCCCCGGTCTTTTTGCAATAGTTCCGGGAAGGCCGGAAGCGTCCCAGGTTTACCATCGCATTATATCACCAGACACTGCCGAGCGGATGCCACCGCCTTCGTCCAATCTCGTCCTTAGTGACCTTGAAATAAGACTGATTGAGAAATGGATAAAGCAAGGAGCAGAATACAAACCGCATTGGGCATTTATCAAGCCTCATCCACAGCAAATTCCTGACGCTGAAAATAAAGAATGGCCAAGGAATGAGATCGATCATTTCATTCTTGCCAAAATGGAATCTATTGGCCTTTCCCCTAATGAGCAAGCGGATAAAGAGAGGTTGTTAAAACGGGTTTGTTTTGATCTTACCGGGTTGCCGGCAACCATTGAAATGCAGGATAAATTTTTGAATGATAATTCTGCAAATGCCTATGAAAAAATAATTGATGAATTGCTGGCAAGTAAACATTACGGGGAAAAGCTGGCAGTGCATTGGCTGGATGTATCAAGATATGCTGACAGCCACGGTTACCAGGATGACGGGTTAAGAACTATGTGGCCGTGGCGGGATTGGGTGATCCATGCGTTCAATGAAAATTATTCTTATGAAAAGTTTGTTACATGGCAACTGGCCGGCGATCTGTTGCCAAACCCGTCAAAGGAAATGTTGCTGGCGACTGGCTTCAACCGCAACCATAAGATCACGCAGGAAGGAGGGGTGATAGATGAGGAATACCGGTTGGAATATGTGACCGATCGTACCAACACGTTTGGGAAAGCTTTCCTGGCAATGACCTTTGAATGTGCCAAGTGCCATGATCATAAGTTTGATCCAATTCCGCAAAGATCTTATTATAGCACATTTGCTTTTTTCAATCAAATAAACGAGAAAGGACTACTTGGAGATATCACACTTGCGTCGCTTGCAGACCCTCCGAAAATGAAGATCAGCACCAACGAGGTAAAAAATATTCTGCAATTCATAAATAAAGAAGATACTGCTGATGTCGAGGTGATGATCATGAAAGACAGCAGCAAAACAAGACCTACGCATATTCTAAAAAGGGGCGTGTATGATCAGTTAGGTGATAGCGTTTCATTTAACACGCCACCAAAGATTTTTCCTTTTGATTCCGTAAGATTTGACAAGAACCGGCTGGGCCTCTCGAAGTGGCTATTTGATAAGAACCACCCACTGACGGCAAGAGTTTTTGTCAATCGCATATGGCAGGAATTATTTGGCAGAGGATTAGTAAAAACCTCCGGCGATTTTGGGATGCAGGGAGAACCGCCATCGCATCCTGAATTGCTGGATTGGCTGGCTTTGGATTTTATGAGTAATGGATGGGACATAAAACGACTTGTAAAACAAATCGTGATGTCGGCTACCTATTGTCAATCATCGGTTGTGACGAAACAAAAGTTATCAAAAGATCCGGACAACATTTACTTATCACGATCTCCGAGAGCAAGATATGCTGCAGAGTTTGTAAAAGACCTTGTATTAGCGAGCAGCGGGTTGATGAATTATGAAATCGGCGGACCGAGTGTAAAAACCTATCAACCAAAGGGCATTTGGGAATCTTCAACCTCAGGTCGCGGGCAGTTGGCAAGGTATATCCAGGATCATGATGATAAATTGTATCGTCGCGGTATGTATACGTTTATTAAAAGAACGGCGCCACCTCCATCAATGCTTACGTTTGATGGATCAAACAGGGACCAGTGTGAAGTAAAAAGGGTAAGAACAAACACGCCGTTGCAGGCACTGGTGCTGTTGAATGATCCACAAGTATTGGAGGCAGCCAGAGTACTGGCAGAGAGATTGTCCACTGAAAATATTTCTGATGAACAAAAGATCGAGAAAGCTTTCCGGCTCATCGTTTCCCGAAGAGCTACCGAAAAAGAAAAAAAGATCTTATTTGAATATTATAAAAAGGAAAAGGAAGAATTTTCAAAGCAAGCGGCAAAGGCAGAGAGTTTCTTAAAAGCAGGGGAATACAAGCACGAGGAAAAAATAAATAAAATAGCCGCTGCAGCTTTGATGCAGGTTGTTCATACGATTTATAATATGGAGGAGGCTATTACGAAAACGTAAAGCCCCCTGTCCCCCGTTGGGGGAACTTAGAAGGAATAGTTCTTATTTTGTTTGGATCTATTTTATTGTTGAAGTGCAAGGCATGGCGTTTAAATTAGTACAGAAGAACTGCTCCTTCCCTAACGGGGAAGGAGGATGAGGCTTGGTCAATAGAGAACAGAAAGCACAAGAGTGCGACGCAACGGAAGCTCAATAGTAGTAGTGCAGCCGGGATCATAAAAAATCAACCAGGTCGCTGTTAGCGCCCGATAAAAATGCTCGTCATTTCGAGCGAAGCGAAGCAAATGGCAAACGAATTTTTTGAAAACAGGATGAACATTACAAGAAAACATTTTCTTGGCAAGCTAAGTCTTGGCATCGGAAGTGTTGCATTGAGTTCATTGCTGATAAAAGATCTCTTCAGTGGCGGAGCATCAGAAGTATTGCCACCGGTTGGACTTGCTCATTTTGCGCCGAAAGCAAAACGTATTATTTATCTCTTTCAAAATGGCGCGCCATCGCAACTCGAAAGTTTCGATTATAAACCAACTTTGATCGAAAGAATGGGTGAAGATCTTCCTTCATCGATACGAATGGGACAAAGATTGACTGGTATGACAGCCAACCAGGAAAAGTTTCCTATGGTCGGATCAAAGTTCGCATTCAAACAATATGGACAATCAGGAACGTGGATCAGTGATTTGTTTCCAAATATTTCGAAGATCGCTGATGATATCTGTGTGATAAAATCAATGCATACACAAGCTATCAATCATGACCCCGCTTTGACATTTATGCAAACGGGAGCAGAGCAGGGCAACCGGCCAAGCATGGGTGCCTGGTTAAGCTATGGGCTGGGAAGTGAGAATAAAAATCTTCCTGCTTTTTGCGTATTGCTTTCAAGAGGAAAGGGGAATGGGCAAGGCGTATATTCAAAACTTTGGACCAATGGATTTTTAGACAGCGTTCACCAGGGCGTCCAGTTCAGCAACAGCGATGAAAGAGTTTTGTATTTAAATAACCCGGAAGGAACCGATAAGCTGGATAGAAGAAGGATGCTTGATGAGCTGGCAAAGCTGAATGCATTATCATTTGAAGAGTTTGGCGATCCTGAAATAAAAACAAAAGTCGAGCAGTATGAAATGGCTTATCGCATGCAGACTGCTGTGCCGGAATTGACTGATCTTTCAAAGGAATCCGATCACATAATCAAGATGTATGGTCCCGAGTGCTTAGTACCCGGAACCTATGCGGCGAATTGCCTGCTAGCTAGAAAACTGTCTGAAGCGGGGGTAAGATTTGTTCAATTGTATCACCAGGGCTGGGATCAACATGGCAATCTTGTGGGAGAAATGCCGGGGCAGGCAAAAGATACGGACCGGGCATCGGCAGCACTAGTGATGGATCTTAAGCAAAGGGGTTTGCTTGATGAAACACTGGTGATCTGGGGCGGTGAATTTGGACGCAC
>DASTIZ010000251.1:0-8132 GCA_035717045.1 Chitinophagaceae bacterium | reverse complement strand
ATAAATCATGACATCATTTTTTTTTCTTTCTTTGATGAACAGCGATAGCTGGGGCGGCAGCGAAGAGATATGGTTTCGGTCAGCAATTCATCTTGCTCAAAAAGGCTGCCGGGTAGGTGTGTGTTGTTATAACTGGCCGGGTAAGCAAAATAAACTTGATCAACTCACGAGTGCAGGCTGCGAATTACATCTATTACCCGGGCGCAATGAAACAACTTCGGTCTGGAAAAAAATAAAATTGAAGACAGCGATTCGAAAAATTCCGATTGAAAGCTATGATGAAGTCATCATCAACCAGGGAGGCTGGAAAGATATCGTACACGGTCCATTTAAAATCGTTTATAAACGTTGTAAGAAATATACGCTCATCTATCATAATTATGACGCCGAAACATTGTCGCCCCGTAAAAAGGAGCTATTTATTAAATGGGTAAGAAATGCAAAAACAAATATTGGAGATGCTTCAAGAATTTTTACAGAGATCGCTAAAACAAAGGCAATCCTTATCCCGAATCAGCGGGTCCTGTTTAACCCCATCACATTTCCTTCACCGGATCATTACACCCCTTTTGTACATTTAGTGAATGATAGCCTTAATTTTATCGTATTGGCACAGCTCGACCTGAAAAGAAAAGCACAGGATATCCTGATCAGGGCCCTATCCACTGAGAAATGGAGGGCCAGAAACTGGAAACTTCATATTTATGGAAAAGGAAATGATGCTGACACGCTTGCAAAAATGATTGAAACGACAGGCTTGAGCGACAAAGTTTTTTTGAAAGGATATTCACAGGATATTCCCGCGGTTCTAACCTGGTCGCATGTGTTGCTTCAGCTTACACATATCGATGCAATGCCGATATCCGTAACGGAAGCGATGGCCATGTCAAGAGCGGTGGTAGCCAGTGATGCCGGTGATATGCCTTTATGGATAAAAAACGATGTGAATGGATGGATCGCAAATGAAGTATCAGCAGAAGCTATCGATGCAGTATTGGAAAAAGCCTGGCAAAATCGCCACAATCTTGAAGCGATGGGAAAAGAATCGTTTAATATTTTTACAGAAAAATACCCGGTTGACCCGGTGACCTGGTTCCTGGATATTGCAGGGATTTCCGAAATTAGAACCAATGAACAGCGCATTTAGACATTTGAATGAGTATTATGATCATGTATATGTGCTATCAGTATCGCCGGCTGAGGAAAGAAGGATTTTGTTCTCGCAAAGATTTAACGGACTTGACTATTCATTCTATTTCGGTACGGATAAAAATGAGTTCACTCCGGCAGAATTGATCGAAAAAAATATTTACAGCGAAGAGTTGACAAGAAAACACCATCGTTATTCCAAAGGAATGAGACCCGGCGAGATTGCCTGTGCATGGAGTCACTACCGGATGTATGAAGATATGTTGACCAGGAACTATGATCAAATAATGATCTTCGAAGATGATGCCGTACCTGTATATGAGAGGTTAATTCAGGTACCTCAAATTCTATCAGAGATTCCCGCGAATTGTGAACTGCTGATGTGGGGCTGGAGTAAAAACGGGAAGTCTGACATTAATACTATTTTAAAAAAAGCGGTTTATACTATCCAGCATCAATTGGGTATTCTGAAATGGGACCATGGGATCATAAGAAATCTTTTTGCAAAACCGTACTCCCCGCATTTAAAAAAAGCCGGCTTTCATGATTATACATATGCCTATGCCATCACAAAAAGTGCGGCAGAAAAATTACTGCAAATGCAAACTCCTATTCAATACATCGCGGACAACCTGTTAGCACATGCCGTGACCAATAATCTCGTAAATGGATATATCGTTTATCCACCTGCTTTTTTGCATGATAACCTGCCCGACGGCTCAGCGAGAGATTCGTATATTCGCTGACTAATTTCGGTTTTCTCCAAATGAAAATACTTGTTCAATACCTGAAACCTTATAAGTGGTTAGTGACCCTGGTACTTTTCCTGGCAGCGGTCAATATCGGGTTTTCATTGGTTGACCCGATCATTTTTGGAAAGCTGATCAATCTCGCCACGCATCATCAAAAGCCCGGATCTACTTTTAACTGGAACGAATTCCTCTTCATTAATAAAGAAATTCCACAGGAAGTAATTAAAATAGATCCCGGTAATGTTGTCAAAAAAGAGGTCAAAGAGATCACGTATTATGGTGTAGTCTGGTTATTGCTTGCTTCGATCAGCGTGGCAATGATCAGCCGTATTGCAAAAGCTTTCCAGGACTATTTTTTGAACCTGATCACTCAAAAGTTCGGGGCCACCGTTTTTACACAAGGGTTACAACATGCCATGAAACTTCCCTACCGGGAATTTGAAGATGCGAGAAGTGGTGAAACACTCAGCGTGCTGCAAAAAGTGAGAATTGATACTGAAAAATTTGTTTCTAATTTTATCAATGTTCTTTTTCCCGTTATTGTCGGTATCCTTTTTGTTGCTGTATATGCCACTTCTATTCACTGGAGCCTCCCACTCATTTATTTTGGTGGTATCTTTTTACTGACAATCATTTCAAACCTTCTAAGTAAAAAAGTAAAAACGATACAAAAAAACATTGTGGGCCAAACGACTGCGCTTGCTGGTGCCACAACAGAATCATTGAGAAATATCGAATTGGTGAAAAGTTTGGGACTTACCCAGCAGGAAGTAAGTCGCTTGAATAAAAACACTTTTAAAATACTAGGTCTTGAACTCACAAAAGTAAAACGTATCCGGAGTATCAGTTTTGTTCAGGGCACATTTGTGAATACACTCAGGCAGGTGATACTTTTTATGCTGATGTACCTTATTTTCCAGGGACGGATGGATGCCGGTCAATTGGTAACCATGCAGATCTTTTCGTTCTTTGTGTTTGGACCACTCCAGGAAATCGGGAATATCATTCTCTCTTATCGTGAAGCGCAAGCTTCCCTTGAAAATTTTGGCAACCTGATGAAGAAAGCCCCCGAGCCTCAACCAGTCAATCCGAAACATCTCGGTACAATTGAGCAATTAGAGTTCACTCATGTTGGATTCAAACATCATACGGCCTCACATCACGCAATCAATGATATTAGTTTCAGAGTAAGGACGGGAGAAACGATTGCGTTTGTAGGTCCTTCCGGCTCCGGTAAAACAACCCTGATGAAACTCCTGGTTGGATTGTACCGGCCCGAGACAGGGAAGATCCTTTACAATAATATTGATGAAAGCAACATCAATTTTGAGGACCTGCGAAATCAAATTGGCTTTGTAACACAGGACACACAGCTTTTTTCAGGCACCATTAAAGAAAACTTAATGTTTGTTAATCCCGCAGCACCTGAGGAAGATCTTTATGATGTCCTGAATAAAGCTTCCTGTCAGAATTTATTGTCAAGGGCTGAAAAAGGTTTGGAGACAATGATCGGTGAAGGAGGTTTGAAATTGTCTGGCGGTGAGAAACAAAGACTTTCTATTGCCAGGGCTTTATTGCGTAAACCAAAACTCCTGATCTTTGATGAAGCCACTTCATCACTGGATTCATTGACTGAAGAGGATATAACGGCAACGATAAGGGATGTTTCGGCAACGGGTGACCAGATCACCATATTGATTGCTCATCGTCTTTCTACCATTATGCATGCAGACAGGATCTATGTGTTGGAAAAAGGCGATATCGTTGAAACCGGGAGTCATGAAAAATTGCTGGAAGAAAAGGGATTGTACTACGCGATGTGGCGTCAGCAAATTGGTGAGAGGAAAAAATTAACTGCTGCGTGAACTCATCCCTGACCCGTGACGCGGGAGTGGGGACCTCATACTGGCGCCCACGGTTTAAACCGTGGGCTTCAAATCGCGAAAAAAAACAAATCATGTTGGGTCTATTTAAGAATAAGATCAAAGAAGCAATTAAAAATGGCGCCGTCATCATTGATGTAAGAACGCCACATGAATTTGACAATGGAAAGGTGCCGGGTTCCATCAATATTCCTGTTGATAGAATGTCTGCAAGTATTGAAAGAATACGGTCAATGCGTAAACCGGTAGTTCTATGCTGTGAATCGGGTGCGCGCAGCAGCCAGGCTAAAAACATTTTGAAGTCTGCGGGGATCAATGATGTCCATAACGGCGGAAGCTGGCAATCTGTTCTAAGAATTATCCATAAAATCTCATCTTAAATCGTCAATGGTCAATGGTGAATGGGCAATGAGCACTGTTAATGGTGAATGCTCAAGAAGGTTAAAATGAAATTCGCTATTCACCATCCACCTTTTGCATGTTATTTATCTTCCTGTTTTCCCTTCCGGAGATCAGTAAAGAAGTTTGATTTTTCCTCCAAAGGAGTCCTTAGGACAATTCCTCGATATCACTCAGCTCTACCTCAATTGCTTTCGTGCTTTGTGTGATATCAACCAGCGAAATGATCAATGAGACGAGCAAGCTTAGCAAACCCGTGGCAAAAATATACTGTGCCATCAACGGCCATCCATTGTAAATACAGTACATGGTAAATACAGAACAAACGAAACTGAATACGCCTAAACTCTGCATGTATCTAACTAACCGAAGCCGCCTTCTTAAACTTTTTATCTGGTATACCAATGCCGGGTCTTTCTCACCACGCTTGTACTGGTCGTGCAAACGTCTCACCAGGTTAGCTAACGCAAGGAACCTGTTCGTATATGCGAGCAATAACAAACTAATGGCAGGGAACAATAATGCGGGCGTAGTAAAGGTCAATTCCATCAGCTAAAATATCTCCGTTTTAGAAAGTTGTATTAAATATTTATGAACCGATCTGGATTACAACCAGCTTGTTGCCAAATTTTCCAATTGCCGAATTGGCTAACAATTTAACCATTTGACAATTCAGCAGTATTACTGAAGGGTATTGTTCTGCTCCGCTTTTCTCTCTTTAAATATGATCGGGATATTGATCTTTAATGAAAAATTCCTGCCCGGATTAAATACTCCCATTCTTCCGGTCACTAAATTTTCACCGGCATATTTTAACCTGCTTAAATGATTTTGATAAGCAGCGTCGGTTAAATTTATGGCAGCAAGATGAACACTAAAAATTGTTTTTTCTTTTTTGTTAATTATGTCCGTTCCGGTTCCTGCATTCAGCAAGGTATAAGCAGGTGTCGCCGTTTCAGTATTATAAGCAAAGAATGGCTTGTCCTGCCTGAAATTCGTTTCCATCCCGACTTTAAAATAGGAATTGCGCAGAGCCTTGCCGGTCTTTTTAAAACTTGCCAGCAGTTCGCTTGAAAATTTCGGGGCTGGCATCAATGGAAGATGATCAGTACCCCCAACCTTATCAGCAAAGAGTCCCCGGACAAAGGAGACCGAATTCTCAAAGTGTAGCCAATCGAGGGGGTGCGGATGTATATCAAGGACTACTTCAAGACCGGATAGCTTTGCATCAAGCTGGTTAAACTGAAAAGCCCTTATATCATTGCCATCAACAGTGATCATTGAATCGCCTCCAAACACCGATTCAAGCTTACGATAAAAAATAAATTTGTTTATGCTGTTATAAAAACCGGTAATGCCCAAATTAAAATGTTCGTAATTGATCCCGACTCCCCCATCAAATTGTAAACTCGTTTCCGATCCTAAATTTTTATTGCCGTATTCATAGCGAAACGTTCCTTCATGTTCACCATTTGATCCCAATTCCGCAATGTTTGGTGCGCGGAAGCCGCGGGCGACGTTTGCCTTCAACGTGAGAAAATCAGCCGGCTCATAGCTAAAGCCTATGCTTCCCGAAATATTGGAAAAGGATTTGTCAAAGGCTTCAAACTTCAGATCCGGTCCCTCATAAAGTTCTTTGGCATCGACCGACCGGTTATCATACCTGGCGCCGCCACTTAAGGTGAATTTCTTAAAATAGCGTTGCACATAAATAAAGGCCCCCATATCGAATAAATCATATTCGGGTATCAGCACTTCTTCCGCCCTGTTCCTGCTTTGCTGGTACATACCATTCGCCCCTATCGTTACATGCCACTCCTTTACTTCCGGGAAACCATACTGCGCATTATAAGTGAGGGTATTCATATCAAAAAACAGGTTCGCTTGATTCTTATCTTCAGGGTTTGCAAATTCTTTGCGCTGGTTTTTCTGAAACCCCGCATTTATTTTTAGCCTGCTTTTACCGATGCCAATGCTATTATCACTTATAATTTTATAATGCTTTATATTTTGTCGCGGGTTCAAAGGATTTCTTTCATTAAGATCTTCGTTCGTTGCAATCCTCTCTAAGGAAGAGCCTGCGTAAAGAATGAATCTGCCTGTAGCATCATCCCTTTCACCTTCAACTAATCCCAAATCTTGATCAACCGAAGCAAACACCAGGTGGCTAAAACCCCACTTTTTATTAATGCCGATGTACCCGCCATAATTTTTTTCATTAAACGATGACCCGGGAACCTTACCATCGTAGCGGTTTTCATAATTACCCGCCGATCTTGTTGTACCATACATATTCCAGTTTACCCCATTTATATTACCCGCGAGATTTGCATTTAAGGCAAACAGGTCATTATTGGTTTGGTAATTTGCCAGGAGGTTTCCTCTGATTGAGCCTTCCGGAACCGGTATATTAGTAATAAGATTGATGACCCCGGCCATAGCATCGCTTCCGTACATCAGCGATGCCGGGCCCTTTAGTATCTCGACCCGGTTCACACTTAATTCATCGATCTCGATACCGTGTTCATCACCCCATTGTTGCCCTTCCTGTCTAGCTCCCTCATTTACTACGAGTACACGATTGTATCCAAGGCCACGAATGATTGGTTTTGAAATACCGGGGCCTGTGCTTAACTGTGAGATCCCCGGTTTCTTTGTCAGCAGATCGATAATATTTGTCGAAGAAGACTGAAGTAATTCGGCCCGACGCAGCGTAATGATTGGGGTCGGCGCCTTTCTTATGTTCGTCGCATTCGAAACCCCGGTAACAATCACTCCCTGATTTTCCAAAACAGAAGGTTGCAAAGCGAAATCTTTTTCTGTGCTCTTATCAATATCTATGTGTTCAATGATACTTGCATAGCCAACATGAGAAACCTCGATCAGATAATGACCGGCAGGAACGTTTGCAAATAAAAACTTTCCCAAATTGTCTGCAGATGTTCCAAGCTTCAGATCCGGGAACAAGACATTGCTTCCGGGCAAAGGCTCCCCCGTTGTTGCATCTGTGATCCTTCCCGAAACACTGATTTGTGTAACACCATTCTTCAGTTGATTGTTTATCAGATTTTTTTCCTGGCAAAAATTCTTTATTGAAAAAATACAAAGTATAGGGATGTATAAGATTGATCTTGTCATGCTATTGCTTTTGAAAGTAAGTAAAGCAAATTGTGCTTCCTGGAATTGTAAAAAGGATCATGGATCCACGCAAAGGATGAAACAACTTAGATACACGGCGGCGGCCCGCGATTTTCAAAAGCTGAAGAAAATGACGGCTTATAAAACGATACTAAATGCTGATCAATGATAGCCTGAAATAGAACATAGATTTCGTAATTGAAGCAATTTTTCGCATCTGTATCCTTTGCTAATTGATAAGTACAAACGCTGCAATCCGGGTTATTTTTAATAACCGAACTACTCCGGGGATCTTTTGAACAAAAAGCGTCGTTTGGGTGTGAGTGCAAAAGCCGGACACTGTGAATCAGTAGCAGCGCTACTAGCAAAATTGATGAGATTGCCTTACTGGTATATCTATTTCCAAACAGCATCGCCACAAAATTAGGCATATGCCTTTTTGTTAACCGCGTTGCCACAAAAAAGTTTGCAACCCTGAATGCAACATGAAAACCCGCCACCGCCCGGTTCAGTCGTATAAACGAAAAGCTATTTCACTTTCAACATTGATCGTACCTGTTGCAGGGCCCCGTTTTGCAATCGTGCATAGTAAACTCCGGCAGCCAGCCTTTCCGCATTAAATGTAACTGAATATTGACCGGGTGCTGTATATTCCTGGTCAACCGGCGTACTGATCATTCTTCCCAGTGTATCAATGATCATGACCGACGTATGGCCGCCTTCTGTTTTAAAAGTTATGGTGGTGGACCCGGTAAATGGATTGGGATAATTCTTAATAAGCAAATTATCCTGCAAATCAGGTGTGCTTGAA
>DASTIZ010000250.1:0-2365 GCA_035717045.1 Chitinophagaceae bacterium | reverse complement strand
GAAAGTGATGCCATAGATGCGGGTGAGCTGTTTGTTCCTTTCATCACCCTTCCAATATGCACCTGCTATATTAGTAAGTTTAATTGCTTTTATAAAACCGGTATGTGGTATATGCGGTCCGCGACAGAGATCGGTAAAATTTCCCTGGGTATAAAAAGTGATCTCTCCATCAGCCAGGTTCTGAAGCAGGTCAAGTTTGTATTCATCGCCCTTTTCAGTAAAATATCTTATGGCGTCAGCCTTCGGCATTTCCTTTCTTATATACGGACTATTCTTTTTCGCCAGTTCATTCATCTTTTTTTCAATTGCGGCCAAATCTTCCTCTGATATTTTTTTATCCCCCAGGTCCATGTCATAATAAAATCCATTCTCAACCGGCGGTCCCACCCAAAATTTTACACCGGGGAACAATCCTTCAACGGCTTCAGCCATCAGGTGAGCCGATGAATGCCAGAATGTACTTTTCCCTTCAGCTTCGTTCCATGTGTATAATTTGAGATTTGCATCCGCATTGATCGGTCTTGACAGGTCCCACACCTCCCCGTTCACACCGGCAGCAATAACCTTTCTCGCCAATCCTTCTGATATTGACTTTGCAATATTCATTGCAGTTGTGCCTTTCTCATACTGCCTTACTGCGCCATCCGGAAAAGTAATATTGATCATTAAACGTTTTTTTACGGGGGGCAAATTTAGCAAACTCTGTTCAGAGTTTTTCTATTTATCACGGCTATTAATGCTATATTGTAATTCTTTCCACCAAATAAAAAATCAATTGCCGTGTCCGTCTACCGTCCTCAATTTTTTAATGATCGCCGGGTACACGAAAATGTTTCAACCAATTATCCTCATTTATTTGTCGTAAAGGACCGTGGCGAAACCAGTGATTGGAAAGACGAAGTTGTTCATTGGTTCGATCCAATCAACTTTTATGTATACCTGTGGCAGCCTGTCCGAATAAGAAACCGGATTTTTACAACACATTCTTTTTTCAAAACGGCATTCCGGCTGCCCCATTTCCCGACGCTCTGGGATAATATCTGCAAAGGCTCGTTTGCTTACAACACTTTTCTTTTTCGCAAACCGGCGTTCAGCAAGAATTATAACAATACTTTTTTAGCAGATCTCACCTGCCTTGCCCTTCTTTTTGGTGATGAATTTATTGACGGCATTTGCCAGGAGCTGGGCAAAGAAAAAGTACAACAGGTACTTAAAGAAAACGGGAATGAATTTTATCTGAAGATCAGTGAGAACCCGAACGGGCATGAACTTGAATACAGCTTTGATCTTTATTACCTTCTTCCCGGGACCATTTGGAAATTAAGAAATGAGAAGTATGGAATCGATTACAAAGAGTTTTATGAACTGCTGAAGACGTTGCTTGACCTGATGAATCATCGATTGGGAAAAATGAATCAATCGATGGCCAAAAACGCAGCTATACAGATCAAAGAAGCTTGTAACCTGTGTTTTGATACTTTTATTCATGATGTAAAGGACATTCCCGTACAGTGGGTTTATAAAGGGAGGATCCCGCCATCCTCATGGCATGAAAAAAAGAACAGATCGATCCAATTGAAATTGCTGGAATTGAGGTGTGTGTTACTTGGCAAAAAAATCGAACGTTTTGAGAAAAAATTTACGGGCTGGCTGGATATCATAAGTACAATGCAGGTGTACGATGACATGCAGGATTGTCGCGGAGATGAACATTTCCAGGACAACCTCTTGCTTGCATTTGCTTCCGGAAATTTTCCTGAAGAAATGGAGTGGTTTCATCAAAACAAAAATAGATCCTGTGACGATGAGCAATGGCGCCTGGAAGCATCATTACACATGCCATGCTCAGTTTATCTATGTACAAAATTTACGAAAGACAGGATGGTCCGGAGTATGAACTGGGTACAGAAAAAAATATGTAATTATTTATGGAAAAATAACTGGTTTAACCCCGTCCACAATTCTCACCAGCAGAAGAATTTTGAAGAAGTATTGGAAAAAACCTTCCCGGTTTTTACATTGACAAAAAGCGAAACCGAATGGAAGTCTTATGCAATTGAAATTTGCTTTCATAACAAGCAATTAAGAAAATATATTCTATCAAAAGCAAGCCTCTTTAAACGGTACTTCCTTTACTTTAATTTTCTCCATATGAGCAGTTTTGAAAAGACTGAGCTTGCCGAGAAGATCATTCTTTCACATGTAACCGACGAATGATCATGTAACAACCCGGTTTATTTCGTTCTTTTAGTGCAGATAAAATCTTTCTACCCTGTTCAATCGAAGATGGCAAGTCTCAATCGGCGGTTTACCGGTTTGTCAATTCCTGCCAGGTATCACCAATACACATGTACATTGGTCCCGA
>DASTIZ010000249.1:0-8591 GCA_035717045.1 Chitinophagaceae bacterium | reverse complement strand
GATATCCTGGAAATCATCAATGCTCAACGGAACCCCAACTGATTTTGCCATTGCGATTAAATGCAAAACTGCATTGGTGCTGCCACCCAGTACCATGATCACCGTAATTGCATTTTCAAAAGCTTTGCGGGTCATGATATCGGAGGGGCGAATATTTTCTTCGAGCAATAAACGCAACGCTTTACCCGCTTCGAGGCATTCCCTTTTCTTTTCATCACTCAATGCAGGATTTGATGACGAATCAGGCAAACTCATACCCAACGCCTCAATTGCACTCGCCATTGTGTTTGCTGTGTACATGCCACCACAGGCACCGGCACCCGGACAAGAATGTTGAACGATACACTTAAAATCCTCTTCATTCAATGTGCCTGCGATCTTTTTTCCCAACGCTTCAAAGGCTGATATGATATTGAGGTCTTCACCCTTATAACGGCCCGCTGCGATCGTACCGCCGTACACCATTATTGACGGACGATTCAATCGACCCATCGCAATAATTGACCCCGGCATATTCTTATCACAACCGGGTATTGCGATCAATCCATCATAATAGAACCCACCCATTACGGATTCAATTGAATCAGCAATAAGGTCGCGGCTTACCAGGCTATAACGCATTCCGTCAGTGCCGTTGCTGATCCCATCACTGATGCCAATGGTATTAAAGATCAAACCGACCATTTCATTATCCCATACACCTTGCTTTACCAACTTTGCCAGGTCATTCAGGTGCATATTACACGTGTTGCCATCATAACCCATGCTGCACACACCTACCTGGGGTTTCTTTAAATCTTCTTCAGTTAATCCTATTCCATACAGCATGGCCTGCGCCGCCGGCTGCGTTGGATCCTGCGTGATCGTTTTTGAATATTTATTGAGTTCTGTCATCATTCATTGCGAGGACTGCGAGCCCTGCGGCAAAGCAGGACGAAGCAATCTCCTCAGTGTTTATTATTATGGAATCATCTTTGTTGCTACTATCATTGTTCCTTGTTTCTAATTTGCCGCTTTGCCACGCAAATTGCTCAATTGTGCTTGTTACACGGAGACTTCTTTGTGAGTCTCTGTGCTTTTGTGTCTCTTTGTTTCAAAAAAATCTTCCCTCACTAATTTCATATACGCTAGTTGTAACTGTCTTGAAACACTATCATTCCAATTCAAAGGGAACGTATAATCATCCAAACTTTCAAACCCGATCACTTCGGCGCCGGTGCCGCAGAAGAATGCAGCATCGGCTTTCTTTAGTTCTTCAACCGTAAAAAATCTTTCTTCAACCGGTATATTGAATTCATTACAAAGATCAAGTATCGTTGCCCTTGTAATTCCTGGTAAGATGTTTCCTAACGCCGGAGTAAACAACTTTCCATCCTTTTCGTAAAAGAAATTGGCACCAGGCGCTTCGGCTACATAATTATTCATATCAATTAATAAGGCCTCATCATATCCATTCGATTTTGCTTCCTGGCTGGCCAGCAAAGAATTTACATAATGACCTGCGGCCTTTGCATGGATCTTAAAAGCTTTCGGATTGGGCCGCTGGAACGAAGATGTCATCACCCGTAACAGCTTTTCGCCAAGAAATGGTTGCATCAACCAGGTTTCAATAACAATGAATGATTTTTCATTTGTATCAAACTTCATGTTAGCTGGCGCATAGACAACCGGACGGATATATGCATCCTGCAGATTATTTCTCTTTAATACTTCATAGGTGGCAACGATCAGGTTCTCTGTTGTCCAATGATAGGGCATATTCAATGCCTCAGCAGATTTCCTCAACCGGTCATAATGCTCAACTTCCCTGAAGATCTTTGTTTCTCCCTTCACCGTTTTGTAGGACCGTATTCCTTCAAACACACTATAGCCATAATGCAATGACTGGCTGTAGAGATCCATCTTTGCTTCCGTGGCTTTTACAAATTCTCCATTCCAGTAGATGACCGTATTCTCGTTATAATAATTCGCCATATATTTTATCTTTTAGTTGTTCCTTATCTTACTTTCTTTAGCGCCTAAGCTAAAAAAACCCGCCTCGTTCCGGAGGCGGGTTGCTGTATAATTAATTGATTAATTTATTATCATGCACCACCTCCTGCTGAAGTAATAATAATGACCACAATAATTATTGTGTGAACACTGGCGATGACATTATTGATTGTATACTTCAACATGAAGGATGTATGTTTGGTAAATATACACCCGCCGTTTTGAAAAAACAAAGAACTGAAGCCCATCCTCCATAGGAGTCCTTCGGACCGATCTTCCCTTGCTTCGCGTGACTCGCAATGACGAGGGAAGGCCATCTACCCACAGCCCTAACTACTCGTAAGTTTCCAAGCCGTTAGCAGCTTTAAATTAGCTGGCCTTGTGGGCCACCAAGCCTCCCGTTCGGTGAGGTTTGGAGGGGCCTTAGATTATCGTAGATTTCCTCAACTCAATATTCTCTTTCCGGATCGATCCCGGTATCTTTCCGATTACATAATCACACAACAGCTCGCCGATCGTTGAAGTGAAATAGAAGTTGACGGGATCGATATCTTTTGTGACAAAGTTGTTCTCAAGCGTCCACTCAACCGCATCTCTTATCACGGCAGCTTCTTCCTTCATACCGAAATAGTCGAGCATGAGGGCAGCACTAAGTACCGAGCCGGTCGGGTTAGCAATATCTTTACCCGCGGCTTGTGGATAAGACCCATGGATCGGTTCAAACAAGGCTGTTTTATTCCCGACAGATGCCGAAGGCAGCATACCGAGTGATCCACTTAATACACTTGCTTCATCACTGATAATATCGCCAAACATATTTTCCGTCAACACGACATCAAACTGTTTTGGATTGACAATGATCTGCATGGCGGCGTTATCAACAAACATGTAGTCAACTTTTACATCCGGGTATTGTGTTGCCAGCTGCTGAACAGTTTTCCTCCATAGTCTGGATGTATCAAGCACATTGGCTTTATCAACCAGCGTTAGTTTTTTTCTTCTTTTCAGTGCATATTGAAATGCGAGATGGGCTATCCTTTCGATCTCTGCTTTAGTATAAACACATTCATCACTGGCCGCGCTTCCATCTTCTGCGGTTTGTTTTTTGCCGAAATAAATTCCACCGGTAAGCTCACGGAATATGATAAAGTCAGCGCCTTCCATATTTTTTGCTTTGATCGGACAGAGGTGTTGTAACGTAGAGTATGTTGTAACCGGCCGGATGTTTGCAAAAAGTTGTAAGGCTTTTCTGATGCCCAGTATTCCTTGCTCAGGTCTCACTTTTGCATTGGGATCATTATCATATTTAGGATGACCAACAGCGCCAAACAAGACTGCATCACTCTCGAGGCAGAGATCAATTGTTTCCGCGGGTAAGGCGGTTCCTGTTTTATCGATTGCATCCGCACCGATCAATGCTTCATGATATTCGAATGTGTGGCCAAAACGTTCTGCAATTGCACTGAGCACACGAATAGATTGTTTGGTCACCTCAGGACCAATCCCGTCACCATGTAATATTGCTATTTTCTTTTTCATAAGGATGATACTAAACTGTTTTCGTATTTAAGGATGTCTTCTTTGCTATTCAATAAGTAATCAAGATCATCGTAGCCGTTCAACAAACATGTTTTTTTATAACTGTTGATTTCAAAGGCCTCACCCCCAACCGATCCTAATAATTTGATGGTTTGCTTTTCTAAATTCACTTCGATTTCCGTTGCAGGGTCGGCTTCGACGGCTTTAAATATTTTTTGTAAAAGTCTTTCACTGACCACAACGGGCAATAAAAAATTATTGAGTGCATTATTTTTAAATATGTCTGCAAAAAAGCTACTTACCACCACGTCGAACCCATAGTCTTTAATAGCCCATGCTGCATGTTCCCTTGAAGAACCACAACCAAAATTTTTTCCGGTAACCAGGATTTTACCACTATATATTTTGTTATTGAGAACAAAATCCTTTTTCGGTTGATTCTCGTCATCATTTATAAATCTCCAATCGCGGAATAAATTTTTCCCAAATCCTTCCCTGCTGGTTGCTTTTAAAAAGCGGGCAGGGATGATCTGGTCCGTGTCCACATTTTCCATGTTAAGGGGAACGACTGTTGATTTAACTATGTTAATGCTGTTTCCCATTAAAAAAATGTTCAATGCTCAATTTCAATGTTCAATGCTCAATTTTCAATCCTGATAGCTATCGGGATCAATTCTCAACTGGTTCCAATTCAGTAACTAATAGCTCTCTTACATCAACCACCTTTCCTGTTATGGCAGCGGCGGCAGCGGTTAAAGGGCTTGCCAGCATAGTTCTGGCACCGGGTCCCTGTCGGCCTTCAAAATTTCTGTTGCTTGTACTGATACAATATTTACCAGCAGGAATTTTGTCTTCATTCATACCGAGGCATGCGCTGCAGCCTGGTTGACGCAACGTAAACCCGGCCTCTTCAAACACTTTATCAATACCCTCTTCCTTTGCTTGCTTTTCTACCTGTTTGCTTCCTGGAACTACCCATACTTCCACATCGTCTGCTTTCTTTTTTCCTTTTACAAATGATGCTACCATTCTCAGGTCTTCGATTCTTGAATTGGTACAACTTCCTATGAATACATAATCCACTTTCTGGCCTTTGATTGGCGTGTCTTCTTTCAATCCCATATAAGCAAGTGATTTTGATAAACCACTTCTGTCGGTTTCGTTGATGGTTTCAGCTGTTGGGATGTTTTCATTGACACCAATCCCCATTCCCGGGTTCGTGCCATAGGTGATCATAGGTTCAATGTCCTCTGCTTGCAAAAAGATCTCTTTATCAAAAGTGGCTTCTGCATCACTATATAAAGTTTTCCAGTAGGCCAAAGCTTTATCCCAGGCATCACCCTGCGGTGCGAACTTTCGTCCTTTTAGATAATCGAACGTAATTGTATCCGGAGCTACCAAACCGCATCTTGCACCCATTTCAATACTCATATTGCAGATGGTCATTCTTGCTTCCATGGATAAGTCCCGGATGGCCGAGCCTGCGAATTCAATTGCATGTCCTGTAGCGCCGCTCGCAGATATCTTTGAAAGGATATAAAGAACAATGTCTTTGCTTACCACGCCTTGATTCAACCGACCCTCAACATTTATCCGCATCAACTTTGGTTTGGTCTGCAATAGACATTGTGTAGCCAGGACCATTTCCACTTCGCTTGTGCCGATGCCGAACGCAATACAACCGAATGCACCATGTGTTGAAGTGTGGCTATCGCCGCAAACGATGGTCATGCCCGGCTGAGTGACTCCCAACTCAGGTCCTATAACATGAACAATGCCCTGGAACGGATGCCCAAGGCCGTATAATTCAACGCCATGTTCGGCACAATTCGTTATCAGTGCTTCAACCTGTTTTCGGCTGAGTTCTTCTTTGATCGGTAGATGCTGGTTGAGTGTGGGTACATTATGATCAGCCGTGGCAACGGTCTGTTGCGGCCGAAAAACTCTTATGCCTCTTTTATTTAAACCATTAAAAGCCTGTGGGCTGGTCACTTCATGGATAAAATGTTTGTCGACATACAGTACTGAAGGACCCCCATCAATTTGTTTAACGACATGTTTTTCCCAAATCTTATCAAATAATGTCAGCCCCCTTTTCCGTGACGGGATAAATTTGGATGATCCTTTATTTGTCGTAATACTCATTACTTTTTTGATAATTCTATCATGGGCTCATAATATTAATTGGTGCCGCGGGTCGCGATTCAACCGTGGGGCATAAAAAATTTATACGCCTACTGTTTCAGGTTTGTATTGCCGGGCCATTATAAGCAAATCTTCATCTTCAACCTCTTTTTTCGAATCTGCAATTTTTAAAAATTGTTCATACAACTTGTCAACATCATTCCTTGTAAAATCATAGCCAAGTTTTCTGAACCTGTGGGCCAATGCACTCCTTCCACTTCTTGCAGTTAAAACGATCTTTGAACCTTCTGCTCCAACTTCCTCAGGTTTTATGATCTCATAACACAAAGCATCTTTCAAAAAGCCATCCTGGTGGATACCGGATGAATGTGAAAATGCATTGCTTCCTACAATGGCCTTATTGGCCTGGACAGGCATACGCATGGTGTCAGAGACCAATTGACTTACCGGGTTCAGCAATTCAGTTTTAATATTTGTATAATAACCAAGTGTATGATGTTGTTTTAATATCATGACAACTTCTTCAAGCGAAGTATTGCCGGCTCTCTCGCCAAGTCCATTGACCGTGCATTCAATTTGTCTTGCACCGTTCAACACGCCGGAGACTGAATTTGCGGTTGCTAAACCCAGATCATTGTGACAGTGACAGGAGATGATTGCTTTGTCAATATTTGGGACATTATTTTTTAAATAAGCTATCTTTTCACCGTATTGATGAGGCAGGCAATAACCCGTTGTATCAGGAATATTTACCGTCGTGGCGCCAGCCCTGATCACTGCTTCAATAACTCTGGCGAGATATTCATTATCGGTACGACCGGCATCTTCGGCGTAGAATTCAACATTGGGAACAAATTTCCTGGCCCATTTAACGCATTGAATGGCCCTTTCCATAATGTCTTCCCTGGTCGAATTAAATTTTGCCCTGATATGAAGATCCGAAGTACCAATACCTGTATGGATTCGTGGATTCCTTGCCAGCTTTAGCGCCTGCGCAGCAACCTCGATATCTTTTTGCACCGCACGACTAAGCCCGCAAACCTGTGCATCTCTTATTATCGCCGCAATTTGTTTTACACTTTCAAAATCACCTGGACTCGAAATGGGAAAACCGGCTTCAATAATATCAACTCCCAATTCCTCAAGGCGAAGCGCCAATTCTATCTTTTCAGTCGTATTCAGTTTGCAACCCGGCACTTGTTCACCATCGCGGAGAGTGGTATCGAAGATGTAAACCTTGTTGTTTGGCATACAAACGTTTAATCAGGTGATAAAATAAACAGGCTGCTTATTTTTGTGTTGCTTGCCGGTAACCAATAAACTTACAGCCTGTTTATTCGAAAGTATCCTGATTTATTTTCCCGGTGAAGTCAATTTTGGTTGTATTTTACGCCGGGCAGGGGGACTCGAAACCGGCAAAACCCTTGCCTGTAAAGGATTTTAGCTAATTAAAACTACAATGCCCAACCGTTCTGCAGATACTCTTTTTCAACTCATAAAATCGCTTGAGAAAAGCGAAAAGCGGAATTTTAAGCTGTTTGTGAAAAGAAACAGCTCCGGTGGCGACCTGAAGTTCCTTAAGGTCTTTGATGCCCTGGATGGAATGAAAGACTATGATGAAGTGGCTTTGCTCAAGAAAAACAAGGAAATAAAGAAACAGCAGCTTTCCAATATCAAGGCCCATTTATATAAACAGATTCTCGCCAGTCTTCGTTTGATCAGCGATGAAAACAATATTGATATTCAGCTTCACGAACAGATGGCGCATGCCAGGATATTATATAATAAGGGACTTTATCTTCAAAGTTTGAAAGTACTTGATAGAATGAAGGAAGTAGCAAGAGCACATCACCAGCTTACATATCTGCAGCAAGTTTTATTTTTCGAAAAAAAGATCGAAGCATTATTCATTACGAGAAGTATGCGTAATAGGGCTGACCAGTTAACCCAGGAAAGCGAGGAGGTCAATGAAAAGCTATCGGTGGTAAATAAACTCTCAAACCTTTCATTGCAATTATACAGCTGGTATATTCAGCATGGCCATGCAAGGAATCAAAAGGATTTTGATGAATTGAAGGAGTATTTTGAAAAATCGTTGCCAAAGCAGCTAAGCAGAGATTCTTTTTACGAAAAACTTTACCTGTACCAATGTTACACCTGGTATGCTTTTATTCGCCAGGATTTTTTACAGTATTATCGTTATACACAAAAATGGGTTGATCTTTTTGATGAGTACCCTCAGATGCTGGCCGCCGAAACCGCTATGTACACAAAGGGAATGCACAACCTGATGGGAGCACACTTTGACCTGATGAATCATGAAAAATTAAAAGAAACCATTAAAAAATTTGAAGAGTTTACCAGGCATCCACTCGTGACTGATAATGAAAATAACCGGATCCTCGCATACGTTTATCTCTATACCGCCAAAATCAATCTTTGTTTTCTCCAGGGAAATTTTACAAAAGGATTGAAACTCGTTCCCTTTCTTGAAAAGATGCTGAAAGAATATGGGCCGTTTCTTGACAAGCACCGTGTATTGGTGTTCTATTATAAGATTGCGTGTTTGTATTTTGGAAGTGGTGAGAATGAAAAAGCAATCGATTACCTGAACAGGATCATCAATGAAAAGGCCGATCTCAGAACAGACCTTCAATGCTATGCACGGCTTCTTCACCTGATCGCCCATTATGAGCTCGGGAATTTTGATCTGCTTGAATACCTGATCAAATCTGTTTACCGGTACATGGCCAAAATGGAAAATCTAAGTAAAGTGGAAGAAGAGGTGTTTGCCTTTCTCCGTCGTTCTTTTCATGTAGGAGCTCACGCCTTAAAACCGGAGTTTGAGAAATTACTGGAGAAGCTGAAGAAATATGAACGCAACCCGCTTGAAACAAGGGCGTTCAGCTATCTCG
>DASTIZ010000248.1:0-12170 GCA_035717045.1 Chitinophagaceae bacterium | reverse complement strand
CCACATTCAGTTTTAAACATTTTTCCATTTGCATACTTTGCGGTATCGGGGTGAGAGGTCTCACCATTGACATAACGATCCCTGATCTCATCGAAATACTTATCTCTTCCGTCGAAATAAGGACGCTGAATACTCCGGCCCTTTGGTGTATAATATCTTGCAATTGTCAGCCGAAGTGCTGAACCGTCATTTAAAGGATACTGTTCCTGCACCAATCCCTTGCCAAAGGTTCTTCTTCCCATAATAGTCGCCCGGCACCAATCCTGTAAAGCACCCGCCAGCACTTCGCTGGCACTCGCTGAAGCTTCATCAACTAGAACCACCAGTCCGCCTTTCTCAAATAAACCGGGCCGCCGGCACCGGTATTCTCTTCTTTGTGTATTCGTTCCCTGGGTATAGACCACCAATTTATCCCCCTCCAGAAATTCATCCACAATTTCCACTGCTTCATTCATAAAGCCTCCGCCATTTCCGCGAAGATCCAGGACCAGTTTATTGATATTATTTTTCTGGAGAGCCTCCAATGACTGCATAAACTCTTCATAAGCCGATTCGGAGAACTTATTGAGCCTGATATAGCCGGTAATGTTATCAAGCATATAAGCAGCATCTACTGCATAGATTGGGATCCTGCCTCTTGTGATTGGTATTTCCTTTAGGTCGTTTTTTCTGAGTATGATGATCTTTACGGGAGAACCACTCTCACCACGTATCTTCTTTTTTATTTCATCAATGGAAAGATTTTTACCGGCAATCACTTCATTGTTTACCTGAATGATCCGGTCTCCCACCTGCAACCCTGCTTTATCACTTGGCCCGCCCGCAATCACATGGACCACATGGACTGTATCCAAAAAAATATTGAATTCAACACCGATGCCCGTAAAATTTCCTTCGAGATCCTCATTTACTTCAGCCAGTTGCGCCGCCGGGATATAAATAGAATGCGGATCCAGGTGCTTCATCATCTCATCAATTGCATTGCTTTGCAGCGAATCAAGGCTTACCGGGTCAACATAGCGCTGCTTGATCAGATCAAGAATTTCCTGGAGAGAAGTTTTCTTATCAGCCGTAAAGAATCCTGTACCGGACCCTGTATTTTCGCGAAGTTTAAAACCAAAGAACATCCCGCCTATCATGATGATGGAAAATATCAGCGGAAGCCAAACCTGCAATTTTTTATTACCCATCGTTGCCTGTTTCTTTGTATTTTGATGCAAAATAGAGAAAAGTTTCTGGTTGCTGGATACTGGATCCTCGCCTATGGTTACCTGCTATTATAAATGATAGTTAAGAATTTAGGAAAATAGCTAAACGCCAGAATCCAGAATCTAGTATCCACCATCCAGCATCCAGCATCCAGGAACCAGCACCCTGCAACCAACAATATGTCTTTAGTAAAATTGATCTGCGACAGCGGCGCTACCAAAGCCGAATGGTGTCTTATTAATAAAGCCAGGCGAAAAACGATTCTCACAAGCGGCATTAGCCCTTATTTCTTAAATTCTCAGCAAATAAAAGACCTCCTGCTAAAAGAACTGACACCAAAACTCAGGAACATAAAAGTTGACCATGTCTTTTATTACGGTACCGGTTGTGCCAACCCGGATAACGCCAAATTGATCAAAAAAGCTATTCAGGTTGTTTTACCTGAAGCAAAAAAGGTGGAGGTAACACATGACCTGATGGCGGCAGCAAGATCTGTTTGTGGACAGCAAAAAGGAATGGTTGCCAACCTGGGTACAGGTTCTTTTTGCTGTTATTACAATGGCAAAAAGATAGTAAAGCAACTTCCGGGTATTGGTTATATACTCGGTGATGAAGGTAGCGGCGCCTATCTTGGAAAAAAGATCATTCAATACTATTTATATGAAACTTTTGATGATGATCTGCGGGCACGATTTAATGCAAAATACATAACCAACCGCAGCGAGATTTTGGACAACGTTTATAAAAAGCCGTTCCCTAATCGCTACCTGGCGGCTTTTACTCTTTTTCTTGCGGAAAACCGTGGTCACTATATGATTGAGAATATTATTGAAGACGGATTAAATGAGTTTTTCTTTTATCATCTTTGTAAGTTTAGAGAATCGTGGATAATGCCGATACATTTTGTTGGCAGCGTAGCATTTGGATTTAAGGATGTGTTGCAGCAACTTTGCGCTACTTATGAATTCGAATTAGGCAGGGTGATCAAAAACCCGATGGAGGGATTGATCTCATATCATAGTTAAGGGAGAGTGTTATATGTCATTTGAAAGAATCACCGAACAGCCGAGTAATTACAGGCATTTAGATAGAATGTCAGTCGGGGAATTGCTGTTCAATATAAATAACGAAGATAAAACGGTACCCGTTGCGGTTGAAAAAGCAATCCCCCAAATTGAGAGATTGGTGGAAGCGGCGGCCGACAAGATGCTAAGCGGAGGAAGATTGTTTTATGTGGGTGCCGGTACCAGCGGCCGGCTCGGAGTGGTTGATGCCAGCGAATGTCCGCCTACTTATGGAGTCCCGTATGGATTAGTGAATGCAATTATTGCAGGCGGTGAAAAAGCAATTACTATGGCGGTTGAATATGCAGAAGACAATAAAGAAGAAGGCTGGAATGATTTGGTAAAGAATAATATTTCGGACAGGGATTTTGTGATCGGGATTGCGGCAAGCGGCACTACGCCATATGTTCTCGGTGCATTAGAAGGCTGCAAGGTCCGGGGCATCTTAACAGGTAGTATAACCAACAATCCGGGTTCACCTTTGGCCAGGGTTGCCGACTACCCGATTGAGATTGAAGTTGGGCCCGAGTTTGTAACCGGCAGTACCAGGATGAAGAGCGGTACTTCACAAAAGCTTGTTTTAAATATGATCTCTACGGCTATTATGATACAATTAGGCAGGGTGGAAGACAATAAAATGGTGAACATGCAGCTTACCAATGAAAAGCTTGTTGACCGCGGCACCAAGATGCTTATGGAAAAATTGAAGTTGAACAGTTACGATAATGCTAAAGAGCTTCTTTTAAAATATGGCAGCGTAAAAAAAGCCGTGGAAAATTCTTCGAAATAACGGGTGTTATTGGTTTTGTTTTATATCTTGTGCGTCTATCAAATTGTAGTGAGATCAATTAAAACATATCACGCTTCTTCTTTGGCAGCCTCTATTGCCACTGCTACCACTACAACTACAATCCCGCAATAGCGGGATAAATTACCATATTAAATAACGCTCCCGCGATGGGATGGATAAAAGAAAAATCATTATTATTAATTAACTAAACTCTCCGCCCGGCGGAGATGGGGGGTATATATGCACGTTCTAAAATTCGGTGGTACATCTGTAGCCAATGCTGAAAACATTTCAAAAGTAGTCACCATCGTAAAGCAAGTTTTGAAAAAGGACAAGGCTGCTGTCATCGTTTCGGCGCTTGGTGGAGTGACTGATCTATTATTGAATGCGGCTGCGCTGGCTTCCGCAGGAGATGAGACTTATAAGGACAAGCTGCAACTCGTGGAGCAGAAGCACCTTGAAACCGTAAAGCAATTATTACCCATTGCACAACAAAGCCACTTATTAAGCCTGGTAAAGAAAAGTTGTAATGAAATTGAAGACATCTGTAATGGCATTTACCTGTTGCGTGAATTGACGCCAAGAACAAAGGATCGGATCGGCAGCTATGGGGAACTGATCTCTTCACAGATCATTGCAGCCAAATTTAATGCCGATGGGGTGATGACTACCTGGAAGGATTCGCGGGAACTGATCCTTACCAACTCTTCATTCACGGCAGCAGAAGTTGACTATGCAGAAACAAATCAAAGGATAAATGACTACTTCGACACACAGACTTCATCATTATACATTTTGCCCGGTTTTATTGCCATGGATAAAAACGGGGTAACGACTACTTTGGGTCGCGGAGGTTCTGATTTTACTGCTGCTATTGTGGCGTCTGCCCTCAAAGCCAATGTGCTCGAGATCTGGACCGATGTAAGTGGTATGATGACGGCCGATCCCCGGTTGACCAATAATGCCCGTATCATTCCGCATATTTCCTACCAGGAGGCCATGGAACTTTCCCATTTCGGCGCCAAGGTTATTTATCCGCCGACGATACAACCTGTCATGAGTTTGGGGATACCGGTGTGGATCAAGAATACTTTTGCTCCACAAGATGAAGGCACCCTGATCGAATCGGTTTCAACCCGGAATGGAAATATAGTGAGAGGCATCTCGAGTATTAATAATATTGCTTTGATCAGCCTTGAAGGAAGCGGTATGATCGGCATTCCCGGTTTTTCAAAAAGATTATTTGAAGCATTAAGCAATGAAAAGATCAATGTCATTCTTATCACACAAAGCTCATCGGAGCATTCGATCTGCGTCGGTATCGAGGTCGCTTCGGCCCAGAAAGCTAAACATGCAGTTGATGCCGCTTTTGTAAATGAGATCGCTTTGCAAAAGGTAGAGCCACTCAGAATCGAAGCGGATCTTTCAATCGTGGCACTCGTTGGTGAAAATATGAAGAGTCATCCCGGTATCAGCGGCCGGATGTTTAGCGCCATGGGAAGAAATGGTGTGAATATTCGTGCGATCGCACAAGGTTCTTCGGAAAAGAATATTTCTGCCGTGATTGCAACAAAGGACGTGAAGAAATCCATTAACGTATTGCACGAAGAATTTTTTGAGACAACAAAGAAACAGGTCAACTTGTTTATCGTAGGTACCGGGAACGTGGGCAAAAAATTATTGAGTCAATTGCAGAAGCAACTTGATTTCTTACAAAGGCAGATGAAGTTGGTTGTGAACGTGACAGGAATCTGCAATAGCAGGAAAATGCTTATTGATGAAAGTGGTATCAATCTTGCTCAGTGGGAACAAAAATTAAATGATGGCAATCCTGCAGACATACAACAATTCGTAAATGAAATAATTGAGCGCAATCTTCGTAATCCAATCTTTGTTGACATCACGGCCAGCGATGTTGTTGCCGGCGTTTATGAGCAATTGCTACGGAAAAGCATTTCTGTGGTGGCGTGTAATAAAGTTGCTGCTTCGTCTGCGTACAGTAACTATCATAAACTAAAGGATATAGCGAGGGAATTCAATTGTCATTTTCTGTTTGAAACAAATGTCGGGGCCGGCTTACCTGTTATTGCCACATTAAATGATCTGCTGAATAGTGGAGACCGGGTGCACCGGATAGAAGCCGTATTGAGTGGCACACTTAATTTTGTTTTCAATAATTATGATGGCAAAAGAAAATTTGCTGACGTGGTAAAGCAGGCCCAGGTTGAGGGGTATACCGAACCTGATCCAAGGCTTGATCTCAGTGGCACAGATGTCATGCGAAAGATCATGATCCTTGCCAGGGAAGCCGGGGAGAAAGTTGAAATGGATGAGATCAGTAACAATTCATTTATGCCGGAGTCATGTATGAAAGGATCCGTCGAAGATTTTTATGCAGCGATGGCAAAAGAGGAAGAGCACTTCAAAAAGATTTTTGAAAAAGCAAATGCTGGCGGTTGTAAATTAAAATTTGTGGCTTCTTACAATGATGGTAAAGCCGCAGTCGGATTGCAGCATATCGACCCGAACCATGATCTTTATCATTTGTATGGAAAAGATAATGTAGTATTGTTTTATACGGACAGGTATAAAGAACAACCGATGGTGGTAAAAGGAGCCGGGGCCGGCGCGGACGTAACGGCAAGTGGCGTGTTTGCAGATATTTTAAGAGCGGTAAAGAATTAACCCCTGTCCACTTTGCTTCCAGCTTCGCAAGGCTCGCAGTTCGCAATCACGGGGAACTTAAAATTGAATAGTACAATGGACCAGAAAAGCTTAATAGTTGAAGTGAATAATTGTGTTACAAGCTTAAGTTCCCTGATTGGACTTCTGTTGCGTCGCACTCTTATACGTTCTGTAATTCTATTCATCGATGAGTAAATCAATTCTTGGCGCTCCGTTAGCGGCCGGAGGTGTAACGGTACATTCACCGGGCACCGTAGCAAACCTTGTGTGCGGATTTGATATTCTGGGTTTGGCCCTAAAAGAACCTTATGATATCATGAAGGTTCGATTGCTGGATTCGCCTGAAGTTATTATTACAAATAAAGATAGATTCAACCTGCCGACCGAACCACATAAAAATGTTGCCGGTGTTGTGCTGTTATCAATGATGGAAAAAACGGATAGTGGGATTGGCTTTGACATTGAGATCGAAAAACATATAAAACCCGGGAGTGGAATTGGAAGTAGCGCGGCAAGCGCTGCCGGTGCTGCCGTGGCCGCCAATCATTTGCTCGGAAATATTTTTTCAAATGATGACCTTGTGCAATTTGCCATGAACGGGGAGAAACTGGCGTCAGGAGTTAAACATGCCGATAATATTGCCCCTTGCATTTTCGGGGGAGTAAGTTTGATACGATGCATCCATCCGTTAGATATCGTTTCGATTTCATCACCCGACCTTTTTGTTACCGTTGTTCATCCTCAAATTGAAGTAAGGACATCTGATGCAAGACAAATTCTTCGGCAGCAGATACTATTAAAGGATGCGATCCGGCAATGGGGAAATATTGCAGGACTTGTAACAGGATTTTTAAAGAATGATCATGATTTGATCGGCCGCTCACTTGAGGATGTAATAATTGAACCGGTACGAAGCATTCTTATCCCGGGTTTTGATGAGGTAAAGACAAAATGCAAGGAAGCCGGCGCATTGGGAGGTGGTATTTCCGGGTCCGGGCCGTCCGTATTTATGCTGAGTAAAGATGAAGACACGGCGAAAGCTGTTGAATCGGTAATGAAAGATGTCTATACCCGGATTGGGATTGACTTCAATACTTATGTAACTACGATCAATAGAAAAGGGGTGGAAGTCGTGAAGGGGGAATGGTGAATGATCAATTGTTAATAGCGATAGTACGGCGCCTGGAGGGGATAGTGGATACTGGATACTGGATACTGGATGCTGGATATTCTACAAATGGAAGGTCAATAATCAATAATAAATAATGAATAATTTTTGAACTACTACAGCACAAATAAAAATTCAGAATTAGTTTCGTTCAAAGAGGCAACAATTCGGGGGCAGGCGCCGGACAAGGGTTTATATTTTCCTGAAGTCATTCCGAAAATTGAGAAAAGTTTGATTGATAACATCGAGAGACTTTCAAATGAAGAGATCGCCTTTCGCGTCATCAAACCTTACGTTGATAAGGAAATTAATGACGATGATCTTTCTACGATTGTGAAAGAAACTGTCAACTTTCCCATTCCACTGGTAAGAATCAATGATCGAATTTATTCGTTAGAGCTTTTTCACGGACCTACGCTGGCCTTCAAAGATGTGGGCGCAAGATTTATGAGTCGTTGCCTTGGTTATTTTTTGAAAAATGAGGAGACGAAAGTAACGGTCCTGGTGGCTACGTCCGGCGATACGGGTGGTGCCGTTGCCAATGGTTTTTACAATGTTCCCGGCATTGATGTGGTCATTCTTTACCCGTCGGGTAAGGTAAGCCCGGTGCAGGAAAAACAACTAACCACGCTTGGTAAAAACATTACTGCGCTGGAAGTCGAAGGAACATTTGATGATTGCCAGCAAATGGTAAAACAGGCCTTTGCCGATAGCGATATTAATCAGATACTATTTCTCACTTCTGCCAATTCGATCAATGTGGCGCGGTGGCTACCACAACAGTTCTATTATTTTTTCGCTTACAAACAATGGATGGATAGAACAAACCCACCTGTTGTTTGTGTACCGAGTGGAAATTTCGGAAATATCTGTGCCGGCATTTTAGCAAAGCAATCCGGGTTACCCATCGATCATTTTATCGCCGCCTGCAACGTGAATGATGTGGTGACAGAATATCTTCAAACCTCGATCCCGATAGCTACCGGGATCAAACCCCGCGTGGCGATACCTACACTTTCCAATGCAATGGATGTGGGTAATCCAAGTAATTTTATTCGTATTCTTGAAATATTTCATCACCGGTTTCCCGAATTAAAAAACAATCTTTCCTCTTTCCGTGTTACTGACGGGGAGACGTTGACGACAATTAAAAGAATCTTTGAAAAATATGATTATACACTCGATCCGCATGGAGCGGTTGGCTGTTTAGCCTTAGAAAAATATTTACAAATTCATCCAAACAAAAAAGGAATTTTTTTAGAAACCGCACACCCGGTAAAATTTCCGGAAGCCGTTGAAAATGCAACGGGAAAAAAAGTTGATATCCCCTCATCAATCTTATCCATTATGAAATCAGAAAAGAAAAGCATAAAAATGCCGGCATCTTACGAGTTATTTAAGAATTTTCTTTTAGATTAGCCAGCGTTTTATCATTTATTTTTTCACACCTTTAATTTATCAAGTTTTAAACTTTTTAGTTGAGAAAACCCTGCAACGCTGATGTATCTTTGCAGAGGAATTTTTGTGTATGCACGATATAGAGCCATATTATAATTGGAGGCATATTTACGTCGCCGAGGAAGATCAGCGTTCGCCCTTTTATGGGCAAACACATTCGGAATTTGAGTTTACTCAAACAGTTTATAATTATTACATACATCCCCAGTGGGATGAGTTCGGCAGCCGGACACTTTATATGAAGGTATTGATGGCCGATTATGATGAAAAATATGCTGTCATCGAATTGATTGGTGAATGGAATGATGCCATCGAGAATGATATCATGACACTAAAACGTGAAGTGATCGATGTGTTTGAATCGCAGGGTATCAATAAATTCATTTTGATCGCCGAAAACGTGCTGAACTTTCATAGTGGCGATAGAGATTATTATGAGGAATGGTACGAGGAAGCCAATGATGGACATGGTTGGATCGTAATATTGAATATGCCGGAAGCTACCCAGTATGATCTCCGGAAGGCGAAACTTGACAGGTATATTGAGCTCATCGAACTTCCTGAATGGAGAACTTATAAACCTTTCCACCTGTTTAGAAAAATAGATGCTTTTGAGCAGGCACGATTGCACTAACCTGGATACTAGATGCCAGATACTAGCATCCAGCATCCAGCATCCAGTATCCAGCATCCAGCATCTAATCTCCAATCTCTCATTAAAGTTTTCTCCTGAGTTTGGCGTTCCGATAGTATTTTTGCGGCCGGAAAATAGTTCCATCTAAATGCTCTGATACTATGAATTGGTCCCAGCTGTTCACTTCTTCGATAGGTAAAAAAATTGTAGTAGCGGTAACGGGTTTATTTCTTGTTTCATTTCTCGTAATACATGTTGGTATCAACTCTTGTGTTTTCAAGGATCTCTTTGTTCCGGATGACAACGGTGATATGTTTAACCGCGCAGCCGATTTTATGGCAAGGACCGTTGTGGTTCGCATTATGGAGTATGTGTTGTTTGCCGGTTTCTTTATCCATATCATCCAGTCGCTGGTCGTGGAGTTCGAGAACAGGAGAAAAAGAAATATTGGCTACGAAGTAAAAATGGGCAATCGCGGCAGCAAATGGTATAGCCGCTCCATGGGTTTATTGGGGACTATCCTTTTAATATTCCTGATCATTCACTGGTCCCATTTCTGGGTACCTGCTCGATTTACCCATGCCGGTCTGGAAACTGTGCCGCTTAGCAATTGGCGGGCAAGCCATGATATGTTTAGTTTAATGAAAGAAACGTTCAGTCATTGGTGGGTTGTGATACTATATGTGGTGGGATGTATTTCTCTTGCCTGGCACTTGATGCATGGTTTTCAAAGCGCATTCAGAACATTAGGATTGCACAATAAAAAATATTTAAGCCTGGTAAACTCAATTGGTGTTGGGTTTTCGATAATAGTTCCACTGTTGTTTGCACTGATGCCATTGAGTTTTAAGTTTGGGTGGATCGGGTAGTGAAGGGTGAATTGTCAATGGTGAATATAGAACGCTGAAGTGGGTAACATAAAAAATACAATGAGGATTGCTTCGGCGTCGCCTCGCAATGATATACACAGAGGAGATCGCTTATGCGTCGCCTCACAATGACATAAACAGAGGAGATTGCTTATGCGTCGCCTCGCAATGATAACATTACTATGCTTGACGCAAAAATTCCACAGGGAGTTCCTTTAGAAGATAAATGGACATTCTATAAAGGTCACTGCAAACTGGTGAACCCGTCTAATAAACGCAAACTGGAAGTGATCGTAGTGGGTACAGGATTAGCCGGCGCATCAGCAGCCGCGTCACTCGGAGAATTAGGTTACCAGGTGAAGGCATTTTGTTTCCAGGATTCACCGCGTCGGGCACATAGCATCGCAGCGCAGGGCGGCATCAATGCCGCAAAGAATTATCAGAATGATGGAGACAGTATATTCAGGTTGTTTTATGATACGATAAAAGGTGGGGATTATCGGGCTAGAGAAGGTAATGTGCATCGTTTAGCGGAAGTCAGCACAAATATCATCGATCAATGTGTAGCGCAAGGTGTACCGTTTGCCCGGGAATATGGCGGTTTGTTAAGTAATCGTTCTTTTGGTGGCACACAGGTACAAAGGACTTTCTATGCTGCCGGGCAGACCGGTCAGCAATTATTAATCGGCGCTTACCAGGCATTGGAAAGACAAGTAGCGTTGGGCAACGTGAAAATGTATAGTCGCCATGAGATGCTTGATATCGTTAAGATCGACGGAAAAGCAAGAGGAATTGTTTGCCGCAATTTGATCACAGGTAAACTGGAGAGGTTTTTTGGACATGCTGTCTTATTATGTACCGGTGGGTATGGAAATGTTTTCTACCTCAGTACAAATGCAATGGGATGTAATGTTACGGCTGCATGGAAAGCGCATAAGAAAGGAGCCTTGTTTGGCAATCCATGTTTTACACAAATACATCCTACCTGTATTCCTGTGACAGGTGATCACCAGAGTAAGCTGACACTAATGAGTGAATCATTAAGAAACGATGGGCGCATTTGGGTTCCAAAGAAACAAGGCGATAATCGCAAGCCCAATGAAATACCGGAAGACGAAAGGGATTATTATTTGGAGAGAAGATATCCCGCGTTTGGAAATCTTGTTCCCAGAGATGTTGCATCAAGAGCCGCAAAAGAAAGATGTGATGCTGGTTATGGAGTAGGTACATCAAAACAGGCGGTGTACCTGGATTATGCTGATGCGATCAAAAGGTATGGACATACGGAAGCTGGCAAGCAGGCATTGGAAAATCCGGACGAAGCAACTGTGATCAGGCTCGGAAAAGAAGTGGTAGAAGAAAAATATGGTAATCTTTTCGATATGTATGAAAAGATTACCGGTGAAAATCCTTATGAAGTGCCGATGAGAATTTACCCCGCCGTGCATTACACCATGGGTGGACTTTGGGTGGATTATGAGTTGATGACAACCATTCCCGGTTTGTATTGTTTAGGTGAGGCTAATTTTTCTGATCATGGAGCCAACCGTCTGGGTGCATCTGCCCTGATGCAGGGCCTGGCGGACGGATATTTTGTGATCCCTTATACTATTGGTAACTATTTATCCGATGATATACGGACAAAAGCGATCCCGGTGGATCATCCTGCATTTGAAGAAACGGAAACGGCTGTTGCTGAACGGATCAACCAATTGATGAGTATTAAGGGCCACCGGTCTGTTGAAAGTTTCCATAAACGCCTGGGGAAAATCATGTGGGATAAATGCGGTATGGCAAGAAATGCGGAGGGCTTGAAACAAGCGATCACTGAAATACAGCAATTGAAAAAAGAGTTTTGGAGTGATGTGAGAATTCCCGGTGAGATCAATGAGATGAATCCCGAGCTTGATAAGGCCGGGCGTGTTGCAGATTTTATCGAGCTTGGCGAACTGATGTGCATTGATGCCTTAGAGCGAAATGAAAGCTGTGGTGGACATTTCAGGGAAGAAAGTCAGACGGAAGAAGGAGAGGCCAAGCGGGATGATAACAATTATGCATACGTATCGGCGTGGGAATTTAAAGGAGATAATCAATGGGAATTATATAAAGAGGAGTTGAAGTTTGAAGTGGCGAAGCCAACGCAGCGATCATATAAATAGAACGACGGCACGCAGATTTTTATGATGATTATGATTGCTCTTAAGATAATCTGGGTAGATCATAAAAATCTTAAATAATCAGCGTTCTATCCATGAAACGGGATGGCACGCAGATTTTTATGATGATTATGATT
>DASTIZ010000247.1:0-26131 GCA_035717045.1 Chitinophagaceae bacterium | reverse complement strand
TCAAACAACATTCCCATTTCTTTGGGAGTTGTTTGTCCCCACCCGTACTGCGTTCTGTTACTCTCTCTTCCCGGGGTTCGTGAATTGACTTTTGTATTAACCAGCCCAAGGCTATCAAGAATTTCGTTTATTCGTGTGCCTTTCCCGGCCAGGCTTTGTAACCATAAGCTTGCAGTATTATCACTTGTCGTTAACATCAGCATCATGACTTTCTTCAATACTATCTTTTCATTGCTTTTGAAGGAACCAAGTATATCCTCTCCCTCGTAAAGCAACGAATCTTTATACACCAATGCTGAATCATAAGCTAACTCATTTCTTTGTATTTTATCCATCACCCCGATCAAAATAGGCACTTTGACAATACTTGCGGTTGGAAAAATGGTATCTGCGTTTATGGAGACAGTTTTGCCACTGCGCAGATCTTTCACATATATCCCGATATCACCATTAAAACCGTCGATCACATCTTCAATTCTTTCCTGAAGTTTTTTATCCTTCTTTTGCCCGGATAAAAGAAATACGCAATGCAGGCATAGCACAATTAAAATGGTCGGTCTCATGGTAGTTAAAACGGCTTCCTGCCCTGTGAAGATGGATTCGCTGCCGGAGCATTCATATAATCAAAAACAATATTGCAAAAAGCTTTTATTCCGGTTTTCATTCCGCTTTCATCAATCCAGAAATCAGGTGTGTGATGCGGAAAAACTTTTGCGGGATCTACACCAATTTGTTTTCCCCCAATAAAAAAGAAAAGTGATGGTACTCTTTCAGCGAAATAAGAAAAATCCTCGGCCCCGGTGATGGGTGGTATTTCAGAAACATTTTGTTCTCCCGCGGCCTTTACCAGGCTTGGCAACATTTGCCTGGTTAGGGCGGGATCGTTGTAAGTAACAAGCGTTTTTGTATCAATTATCGTTTCAGCGGCTGCCCCCGATGCCTCGGCTATTTTTGAGGCCGTTAATTTTATTTTATCGTGAATAAGGCGCTGCATTCCGGTATCCAACGTCCGGATGGTGCCGGTCATCGTTACTTCTTCAGGAATTATGTTGGATCTCACGCCACCATTTACGGTACTCACAGAAACTACTGCAGGGTTTTTCGTAAGATCAACCTGCCTGCTGACGATCGTTTGCAGCCCGTTAATAATTTGGGCGGACACAGCCACGGGATCAACTCCGCCCCACGGTTGTGAACCGTGCGTTTGCTTGCCTTTAACCTTGATAGTAAACCAATCAGATGCAGCCATAGTGCCACCGCTCCGATACGTGATCTTTCCCGCTTCGGTTTCAGCGCTAATATGTAAACCGAACATCACATCTACTTTTGGATCATCAAGGACGCCTTCCTTGATCATGAGGGGTGCGCCACCTTCCTCTCCCTCCGGAGGTCCTTCCTCGGCCGGTTGAAAAACAAATTTTATCGTTCCTTTCAATTCATTTTTCATTGTTGATAAAATTTCTGCGACGCTCATAAGGATCGCAACATGCGTATCATGGCCGCATGCATGCATCACTCCAACTTCTTTTCCATTGTATGTTGATCGTACTTTTGATGCAAACGGGAGGTCAACTCTTTCAACAACGGGTAATCCATCCATATCCGCTCTTAATCCAATACAGGGTCCGGGTTTAGCGCCCTTAAGAATTCCAACAACACCAGTTTTACCAACTTTTTCTTTCACCTCAATCCCAAGTGAACGAAGATGATCAGCTATAAGCTTTGCCGTCCTGTACTCATTGTTTCCCAATTCAGGATGCTGATGAATATCCCGTCGCCAGGCAATACATTTTGATTCCATTTTATCAGCAGCAGCATTTATTTTGCTGGTAAGGTCAGTATTACCTTTTTTCTGCGCTGAAGTATAAATCGATGACGAAATGAAAAGGATCAATAGAAGCGTTCTCATCAAACAAAAATTTTATGAAATTACCGGAAATAATATTTCATTTTATTATCAATTATTTGCTTGATTAAATTTTTTACTTTTAATCAACCATGCTGCTACGCCATATTCCCTTCTTAAAGACAGTCTTTATTCACAGTTGCACTGCTTTTGGCGGACCGCAGGCACATATCGGGATGATGCTCAAAAATTTTGTACATCAACGCCCATATATTACGCAGCAGGAATTAATGGAATATACTGCTTTCTGTCAGTTATTGCCTGGGGCATCATCCACGCAAACAATTACGCTCATCGGTTACAAAAGAGGAGGCGTGATGCTGGGCGTTCTGACCTTAATAATATGGATCCTCCCGGCAAGTATTTTAATGGGTGCTCTGTCGTTTCTCCTGCACTACATTGATCAGAAAGCCCTGAATGTCGACATTTTCAAATTCATTCCGCCGATGGCGGTAGGATTTCTGGTATACGCAACGGTCATGGCATTTAGTATCTCGATTAAAAACACTGTGACATGGATCATAATGGGTGTTTGTGCTGTAGCAACATTTCTATTATTTAAACAACCATGGATTTTTCCATTGCTCATTGCCCTCGGAGGAATAACGACTAACTTAAGCAGGAAACGTATCCCGCAGGTAGAGCAAAAGCCAAGAAAAATAAAATGGTGGAATTTCTGGCTGTTTGGAATAATATTTATCACTGCAGGTCTTTTGAGCGAAACGGCAAGAAAAAATGATTGGCCAAATCGTGCACCGGTAAATCTTTTCGAAAACACATACCGGATGGGTAGTCTGGTATTTGGTGGTGGACAGGTGTTGATGCCAATGATGTACGAGCAGTTTTCTGTTCGTCCTTATGCTATGAAAACGAAAGATTCGTCTGAAGTGATCAGGATTGACAAAGACGATATGTATACCGGTATGGGAATAGTCAGGGCTTTGCCAGGCCCTGTTTTTTCGATCGCCTCATTCACCGGAGGCATGGCATTAAAAGATTATGGAAAGACGCCGGAAGAAAGAACGCTGATGCAGATAATCGGTTGTATAATTGGAACCGTTGCTATTTTTTTACCCAGCGCATTGCTTGTTTTATTTTTTTTCCCCATATGGCACAACTTAAGAAAGTACGCCGCAGTTTATCGTTCGCTTGAAGGAATTAATGCTGTTGTCGTCGGGATTATGATCGCTTCTACCTTCTACTTAATGAAAGATATTTCTTTGCTCGATGTAAGATTGGGAAGTTTGATTAATGCCGTTGTAATTGCGGGGACCTTTACCTTGTTACAATACACAAAAATTCCTCCCCCTTTTATTGTGATCGGATGTATAATCCTCGGAGCTATCTTTTAGTTTTTTTGCCTGTACAATTTTCTGGTTTCAATTTCCTCCCGCACAATTTCGGGAACAAGGTAGCGAATGGATTTCCCGGTCTTGATATTTTCTCTGATTTGAGATGCAGAGATTTCAATAAGCGGTGCATTCAAAATAATGGGTTCTTTACCGATCGTTCGTCCTATTTCGTGATCTTTTCTTTTGTAAACATAGATTTCATAATTATCTGTAATTGTTTTGACGTTGTACCACTTGTCAAGGTTTTGATAACTGTCGCTCCCCATAATAATTGAAAACTTTTCCTTAGGATGTTTTTCTGACAAAAATGTCAATGTCTTTGAGGTATATGATGGTTTAGGAAGGTAAAATTCAATGTCTGAACATTTTATGCGATTATCATTTTCTGTGGCGAGTCTGACAAGATGCAGTCGATCAAATTCATTCAGCAGATTTTTGTTTTCTTTGAACGGATTTTGCGGAGATACGACAAACCAGATCTTTTCTATAGATGTTTCATTCAGAATATGGTTTGCAATGATTAAATGGCCGATATGAATAGGATTAAAGGAGCCAAAATAAAGTCCAATATTCATTAAAGTATTGACAATCAATTAATTATGGTAACCAAAATATGTTGTGCTTCATTTAATCGAAGGCTAAGTGAATAGCCGGAAATCTTTATGGATATCGGATCCCCTAATGGTGCGATCTTCTCAAGAAAGATCTTTTCCCCTGGCACACATCCCATCTCCATTAGTTTCAAAAAAATATCACTATTATCAAATTCATTGATAACTGCCTCCTGCCCCGGTCTTAATTCTGATAGTCTTACGATTTCCATATTAAGGCAAAGCTAATTTCACTCAATTACATTTGCTTTCGAAATTTGAAAAATGCTGGCGGCTTCAAGAATCAATTTCTTCTTTTCAGGATCAAAGCCAACTCTTCGTGATAGGCTTAAACTAAAGAGGTTTATCCATTACATTCTTAAGCGGGAAAAGAAACAGCTGGAATCAATCAACATTGTCTTTTCAAACGATGCCGAAGTCCACAAGATCAATAAAGCTTACTTGAATCATGACTATTTAACTGACATAGTCACGTTTGAACTTTCGGCCAAAGGCAAGCCAATAATTGCGGAGCTATATATCAGTTGCGATCGGGTAAGGGAAAATGCACAGCTCCACAACACCAGTTTTGGCTATGAGTTACACAGGGTTATCTTTCATGGGGTGCTGCATTTGTGTGGGTATAATGATAAGACGAAACGACAATCGAGAGTAATGAGACACCAGGAAGACGTTTATCTGGAGCAATATCTTGGAAAATGTTTCACGTGACACACTTCTAACAAATCTGGTTCCCCGTTCTTGCAAGTATAAAATACCTTTGCACGCTTCATGTTTCCCAAATATGACATAATAGTAGTTGGTGCAGGGCACGCCGGCTGTGAAGCTGCCGCCGCGGCGGCTAATCTAGGATCAAGAGTCTTGCTTGTGACTATGAATATGCAGACCATCGCACAAATGAGTTGCAATCCGGCAATGGGCGGAATAGCTAAAGGACAAATAGTTAGGGAAATTGATGCTCTTGGGGGCTATTCCGGTATAGTCACAGACGAGTCCATGATCCAGTTTAGGATGCTAAATAAGTCGAAGGGGCCGGCAATGTGGAGTCCCAGAGCCCAAAACGACCGAATGCTATTTTCATGGAAGTGGAGAGAAATGCTCGAAGCAACGCACAATCTTGATTTTTACCAAGACATGGTCAAGGAACTAATTATCAAAGATGGCCGGGTAACGGGTGTAAGAACAGGCCTTGGTCATTCGATTTATGCTGAAGCTGTAGTTCTCACAAACGGGACTTTCTTAAATGGCTTGGTTCATATAGGAGAGAAGAACTTCGGTGGCGGACGAATTGCTGAAAAAGCTTCAGTAGGAATAACTGAGCAACTAGTTTCTCTTGGTTTTGAAAGTGATAGGCTAAAAACAGGGACTCCTCCAAGGGTCGATGGCAGAAGCCTGGATTATTCGAAAATGGAGGAACAGCCAGGTGATGAGGAGATAACCGGCTTTTCCTATTTGGATACCCAAAAGCCGGTAAAGCAAAGAAGCTGCTGGATAACATACACCGATAAGAAGGTACACGATATACTGAGGACTGGTTTTGACCGAAGCCCGATGTTTAGCGGCAAAATTGAGGGGATAGGTCCGAGATATTGTCCGAGCATCGAAGATAAGATCAACCGCTTTTCTGAACGGGAACGCCACCAGCTGTTTGTAGAGCCGGAAGGTTGGAACACAGTTGAAGTTTACATTAACGGATTCTCCACTTCATTACCAGAAGAAACGCAATACGAAGCTCTTCGTAATATTCGTGGATTTGAGAATGCCAAAATGTTCAGACCAGGATATGCAATTGAATATGATTATTTCCCGCCTACGCAACTTAAGTACTCACTTGAAACAAAATCAATCGGCAATTTGTTTTTTGCCGGGCAAATAAACGGTACGACAGGTTACGAGGAGGCCGCTTGTCAGGGATTGGTCGCAGGAATAAATGCCCATCAAAAGATAAATCATTTGGATCCGTTAATACTAAAAAGAAGCGAGGCTTATATTGGTGTATTGATCGATGATCTCATCAGCAAAGGGACCAATGAGCCTTATAGAATGTTCACGTCCAGGGCTGAATTCAGAACGTTGCTCAGGCAAGACAACGCAGATCTTCGCCTAACAGAATTAAGTTTTAAGCTTGGACTAGCCTCACAGGATAGAATGGAAAAGGTCAGGACGAAAAAAGAACGTGTAGATAAAATCAAGCAACTTCTAACTGATTTCACGGTGACACCTGAAGAAATCAATCCTTTTTTTGAAAGCACGTCATCTTCATTGATCGTTGAAAAACAAAAAATAGCCAGAATTTTGCTGCGCCCCGAAATAGAACTGGAGGATTTGATGAGAGCATTACCAAAACTGCAGAGAGAATTGGCGCATTTTTCTAAAGAGATTATCGAACAAGCATCGATACAAGTAAAGTATGAGGTATATATTGAAAAGGAAAAGGAGCTCGTCGACAGAATGGGCCAGCTTGAAAATCTGATTATCCCGGAAACCTTTGATTATAAAAAAATCGCGGCGCTTGGAAATGAAGCCAGAGAAAAGCTTATCAAGATCAAGCCTTCAACACTTGGACAGGCAAGCCGTATTTCAGGAATTAATCCAAGCGACGTCCAGATCTTGATGGTTTATATGGGCCGTTGATTTTTTTGATACCCGAGCCACGCCATAACAAGTCTTATTTCCCCAAAACTTATTCCGTTGCCAAGCTTTTCTTTTATTGGCATTAATGATCCACCGGAAAACATTCTGACAACCGGCTCAATAATTGAGATTTTTTCCGCGTTCACCAGGTCGCTAATTTTTATTTCTCCTTTCAAGACATAGTGTGCAAGATGGCCCTCTATAGTTTGCTGCGTAAGATTTCTCTCTTTGGCAATTACGTCAACCCCTTTTCCTTCTTTGTACATCCGGAACGATTCGGCTTTTGTATCAACCTTATTCTTTTTTTCTTCAATTGTCTTTCTTTCCCTTTTCGGAGATTTCTCATGCATGTGAGAGGAAAGATTTTTTTCTTTACAATACTCAGTTATAATGTCTATAAACTGTTGGCCGTATTTTTCCGTTTTTTTATCACCAAAGCCACTGATCTTTCTTAATTCAGTCAAATTCTGAGGTAAATATCTTGCGAGTTCATCAAGGGTACCGGAGCTGGCAACATAATAAATAGGCAGATCTGCTTTGGAACAAATACTATCCCTCAATTTTTTTAGTTTCTGATGCAACACCGGATGCTGTGTTGCAGTTTTAGATTGCGTAGCTCCTGCATATACATTTACATTGAAAGAAGGAAGTACAAAGTCTTTTTTCTTTTTATGATAAGCCTCAATATCAAATTTTTCGGACAAGCCTTCCATAAAATGTTTTTTTAGTGCGAGACCCGCAAAAATTTCCTTTAATGATTCATTGAACTCTTTTGCCAGGACCCGGCTATCTGTAACGACCGGGCAACCTGTTAAGGCTTCAATCATCTTAACCTGCTCTTTCAGGAAATAGTGAGTGGCTGCCTTGATTCTTTCTTTCAGCAATACATTCGCGTCGGGCTGTTCGCTGCTCGCAAAAATCGGTGCGATTTGATTTTGAAATTTGATGGCAGTGTTCTGCAACATGTCCAATGGAGTGAATAATTCAGTGATCCATCCGGAAGCTTCCTCATTAAAAGTAGAGCAGTGTTCGGTCAAATATTGATTCAATTCCTTGAGCTCAACAATAGTTCTCTTATAATCAAAGACCGATAAAAGAATCTTTAACAGGTAATTCCTTTTTGATTGTAGCAGCTCTTGCTCTATCGCATTTTTTGTTGCGTTAGATTTGGAAAACCGGACAATTTTTTCATCAGTAAGTAATGATGTTCTGACCCGGCTTTGCAATACAATACCCTCGAGCGTCGTACACCGGCTTAACGCAACATATAATTGTCCGGGAGCAAATGCTTCTCCTGCATCAATAATTACCTTCTCGAAAGTCAACCCCTGGCTTTTATGGACAGTTATCGCCCATGCAAGCCGGAGTGGGTATTGCGTAAACGAGCCCAAAACTTCTTCGTTCAGTTCCCGGGTCACCTTGTCAATCGTATAACGGATATTTTCCCATTTGTCCTTTTTCACTTCGATAGGTTCCGGATCATTCTTACAGCGAACAACGATCCTCTCATTATCAAGGTCTTCAACTGTTCCAATTTTTCCGTTAAAATATCTCTTTGCTTTTTCCGTATCATTTTTGATAAACATTACCTGGGAGCCGACCTTTAATCGAAGCTGTGCCTCGGCTGGGTACACATTTTCCGGAAAATCACCTTCCACTTCGGCATTAAATAAGAACAGGGGAGTATCCAGCTTATTTAACTCCGCTTCATTCTTGATCCTGGCTTTTTCATTGTGTGTTGTCAGGATTATATATCCATCGTCTTTTGCCTGGGTAAAATTTGAAGAGAACAAGTTCTCAAGAACCGTTTTTGCTGAATCATCAAGTTCATTATTTCTTACCTGGTTCAGTACCTGGATAAATTTCTCCTCGGTCTGCCTGTATATTTTATTAAACTCAATGTAAACGGGAGGCTCCTCCCTGATCACCATACTATCAAAAAAATAAGGGCTATTATAAAACTCTTTAAGCAATGCCCATTCATGTTCTTTAACCACAGGGGGCAGCTGAAACATATCTCCAATGAACAGGACCTGGACCCCGCCAAATCTTTCATTATAGCGGCGGCGAACATGCCGTAACACCGCATCAACAGCATCAAGAACATCACACCTGACCATACTTATTTCATCTATGACCAGTAGTTCCAATTGTTGTAAGATTCTTTTCCTTTCCGTGGTCATTCTCAAGCGGCTCAATAGGGTATTCTTATTAATCGCATCATCATTAAGCCCGGGAAACCCTTTTGCAGCGGGAATAAATGGCGATAATGGCAATTGAAAAAAAGAATGCAGGGTAACGCCACCTGCATTGATCGCGGCAACGCCCGTTGGTGCAACGACGGCAATCTGTTTGGGACAATTCTCCCGGATATACCTTAAAAAAGTGGTTTTACCTGTACCGGCCTTACCAGTAAGAAAAATATTCCGGGAGCTTTGGTTGACCAGCTCTGCTGCCAGGCGAAACATTTCATTATTCTGATCGTAATCCATAGTCATAAACAAAAAAGACCCTGGTCAATAACCAGAGTCTTATCTGTGGTGTGGGGCGGGATCGAACCGCCGACACAAGGATTTTCAGTCCTTTGCTCTACCGACTGAGCTACCGCACCATCTTAATTGGGGCAGCAAAAATAATTGTTCTCAGCCAAAGGCTGAAAAACAAGTATAAAATTTATTATTCGCTAACACTTGATCTCGACATTCTCTGGTTTTACTGCCGAATCGCAGTTTAGCTTCAAAAATATCTGCGCCACCGTAACAACGTCCTTCTGGCAATAATTAACTATCCGTTCCAGGTCCCCATTTTCCCAATATACACTCCAAACCTTGCTACCGTCGATATCATCTTTTGGCGTTGGGATACCAAGGGAATGCGCCAAAAGATTTAAAGAAGTAAAGCTTTTAAAATCCCCGAACTTCCACAACTCCAGCGTATCAAGATGACACACTTCCCATGGTTTTTTACCGCCCGTATTAAGAATTGAAGGAATAGGAAGATTGTTGATAATTAGCCGGCGACACAAATACGGGAAATCAAATTCTTTTCCATTATGAGCACATAAGAATTTCTGTTCGTCACCCGCTATCCATTTATTTAACATGTCACAAAACTCAACAAGCAACAAACTTTCATTCTCGCCATAAAATGACTTAATAATGATTTTCTTGTCGCCCCCATTCCCAAAAACAATACCGCAACTGATACAAATTATCTTTCCAAATTCGGCGTAGATACCAGCCCTGTGATAGATTGACTCCTTGGTTTCTTCCCCATGATACTTCAAAAGCGAGGTGGCTTTTGTATCCCATAGTTCTTTCCATTCCCGCGGTAAAGAATTGTAATCTGCATACTGCGGAACAGTTTCAATATCCAGAAATAAAATATTATTAATGGTGGTCATAACCGGTCACTGAAATTGAAGAGAAAAACGGGACTTCCGATGACCCTTACAGGTACCTGTCTCCCTTATTGCGTTTTACTTCCGCTACAAATTCTTTTATCTCCTGTTCTTTATCTCTCCTGCAAATGAGAAGTGCGTCTTTAGTATCCACAACTATAAAATCGTCAAGGCCCTGCAACACTAAAAGTTTATTATCATCCGCGTGAACCATGCATTTTGTGGCGTCGATCACCATTACATTTTTTCCAGCCACTGCATTTCCCAAATAATCCCGCTCCATATTTTCCCAGGCGCTGTTCCATGTACCAAGATCGCTCCAGCCAAATGATGATGGGATAATATAGACATTATCTGCCTTTTCCATTATCCCGAAGTCGATAGAGATATTTGTACACTGCGGATAGATCTGCTCGATGACTTCCTTCTCCTCCGCCGTATTAAATTTCTCCTTTTCGGCAGCAAACACTTCATACATCTCAGGCAAATATCTTTCAAATGCGGTAATAATGTTCTTTACTTTCCAGATAAAAATCCCGGCATTCCAAAGAAAATCACCACTCGCAATGAAGGTTTGAGCCAGGTCGAAATTGGGTTTTTCGGTAAAAGTCTTGACCTTATAAATATCCGGAGCCGCAGCCGTTGTATCGTGTTGAATATATCCATACCCTGTGTTTGGGTAAGTTGGCTTTATTCCAAGTGTAACAAAAGCATTGATATGACTTACAAAATCCAGCGCCTTCTTCGAGGTTTTTATAAACTCATTAGGCTCGGTAACCAGATGGTCGGCGGGTGCGACTACGAGCGTTGCATTCGGGTCTTTTTTCAGCAGCTTAAAAGAAATATAGGCCACGCAGGGCGCTGTATTTTTCCTTGATGGTTCGCCCAGAATATTTTCGTGTTTTATTTTGGGCAACTGCTCTTTTACTATCGGGATATATTCTGCAGAAGTGATGATATAAATGTTTTCTTCGGGCACCAGCTTTTTGTACCGGTCAAAGGTTTGCTGAATCAATGTCTTGCCAGTGTTCAGTATATCAAGAAATTGTTTGGGATATACCATGCGGCTCATTGGCCAGAAACGACTGCCGATGCCACCGGCCATGATCGCTACATAGTGATGTTTGCTGCTCATTATTCTGTTATATCAATCCTTCACGGATCAGGTCATGCAAATGTATAATCCCAACATATTTCCCGTTATCTGTAACCACTAATTGTGTAATTGCCTTTTTTCGCATCAGGTCAAGTGCATCAATAGCCAGTCTATCCGGGTTGATTGTCTTTGGGGTTACTGTCATGATATCTTCTGCTTTTATATTTTCCAGGGAGCTATTTTTTTCTAACATTCGTCTCAGATCTCCGTCAGTTATTATTCCCAAGATCTTATCACCATCGTCAACAATGGCAGTAGCCCCAAGCCTCTTTGACGAAATTTCAAAAATAATTTCTTTCAGCGACGCGTCCTGCCTGAGCTTTGGCTTTTCATTTTTTACAAAAAGATCAGCGACTCGTAGATAAAGCTTTTTACCAAGTGTTCCTCCCGGGTGAAATTTTGCAAAGTCATCGCTACTAAAACCTTTCATTTCCATCAAAGCGACAGCCAAGGCATCACCCATTACCAGTTGAGCCGTTGTACTCGAGGTAGGCGCCAGGTTGTTTGGGCAAGCTTCCTGTTCTACCGTTGTATTTAAAATAATATCTGATTGTTTTGCCAGATAAGAGTCAATACTCCCTACCATCCCGATGAGAACATTTTTGAAATTCTTTATTACTGGTACGAGCACTTTTATCTCAGGGCTTTCCCCACTTTTACTGATGATCATGACGACATCGTCCTGCTGCACAATTCCAAGATCACCATGAATCGCATCCGCTGCATGCATGAACATCGAAGGAGTACCTGTGGAATTGAGTGTAGCGACAATCTTTTGTGCAATTACTGCACTTTTGCCGATACCACTAATTACCAACCTGCCCTTGTTACCGGCAATTGCGCTAACTGCCCTTTCAAAATCCTCGTTAATAAATCGGGATAATCCACTGATGGACTGCGACTCTAATTCAATCGTCCTTAAAGCAATCTGTTTTACTGAAGCCGTCATTTAAGTCGCCAAAATTAGAGGATTTGTGATGAAACATTTAAGATATGCTAACGGGCGTTTTCGTTTTTAGTAAATATGCCTGAAATGAATTTCGTAAATTCGCACCTATTGTCTTTTGAGGTATTGAGGAATGAGCGACTACCGGGAGATCGAGGAGAACCAACGGCTTTGCACCGAATATTCCCGCCAACGCTTGATTAGCACCAGAATAGATTGTTTGAAAAATATAAACCGGGCAAAGGACCTGTTCTGATATTTTCTGTACCTTAAACAGATACATTTTTTGAAGGCGAAATGATTAGAGTAATGGCAACAGCATCTGCAAAAAAAACAGGTAAGGGCTCGAACGGTAAACTGGTTGTAAAGAAGAAAGCCGATAACAATCGGCTTGATCTTCATTCTGCACTCCAGGAACATTTCGGTTTTGATTCTTTTAAGGGTAACCAGGAGAAAATCATTGAATCATTACTCGCCGGTCAGGACACGTTTGTTATAAAACCAACCGGCGGAGGAAAAAGTTTATGCTACCAACTACCCGCATTGGTGAGCGACGGGGTCGCTATCATTGTTTCGCCGCTTATTGCTTTGATGAAAAACCAGGTTGACTTGGTGCGTAGCTACAGCAGCAAAGACGATGTGGCGCATTTCCTGAATTCAACGCTGACCAAAAAAGAAATAAAAGAAGTCCACGATGACCTGTTAATGGGGAAAACAAAAATGCTCTATGTGGCGCCGGAGACGCTAACCAAACAAGAAAACCTTGAGTTTTTTAGTGACCTGAAGATTTCCTTCTTTGCGGTTGATGAGGCACATTGTATCTCGGAATGGGGACATGATTTTCGTCCGGAATATCGCCGTCTTCGTGAAATGATGATCCAGATTAACCCGGATATTCCAATGATCGCACTGACAGCAACCGCAACGCCAAAAGTGCAAAGTGATATCATAAAAAATCTTGATCTCAGGGACCCAAAAGTTTTTATTTCTTCTTTTAACCGACCCAATCTCTATTATGAAATAATTCCGAAGATCAATAAAGATGATACACTGAAGAACATGGCCAAGTTCATTGTTCAGAACAAAGGCAAAAGCGGGATCATTTATACCACAAACAGGAGAACGACCGAAGAACTTGCAGATATGCTTGTGGCAAACGGAATAAAGGCCGTTGCTTACCATGCGGGTTTTGATAGCAAGTTGAGATCTGATCGACAGGATCAGTTCATGAACGAAGACGTACAGGTGATCGTGGCCACGATCGCTTTCGGGATGGGAATTGATAAACCGGATATTCGTTTTGTCATTCATTATAATATTCCAAAAAGCATAGAGAATTATTACCAGGAAACAGGTCGGGCGGGGCGCGATGGCCTGGAAGGAAAATGCATTCTTTACTATTCCCATAAAGACGTTGCCAAGCTCGAGCACCTGATGCGTGACAAGCCGCTAAGTGAAAGAGAAGTTGGATCGCAATTGATCAGCGAGACCGTCGCATTTGCAGAGAGTGGGGTGTGCAGGAGAAAAGTCCTGTTAAGCTACTTCGGCGAAGAATATGAAAGGGAAAAGTGCGGTAATTGTGATAACTGCCAGCATCCAAAGGAAAAAATGGAAGCAAAGGACGAGGTTATTTGTGTGATGAAGACCATCAAGGCGCTTGATGAAAGATTTGCGGCGGAATACGTCATCAATATGATCATAGGAAGATTAACCCCACAGATCGCCATGTACCGCCATGAAGGATTGGATGTTTTTGCAAGCGGAAATGACAAAGAGCCATATTTCTGGAATTCTTTGATCAGGCAATTGTTGCTCCATGGTTTACTTCAAAAAGACATTGAAGAATATGGGGTGTTGAAATTTACGAAGAAGGGTCTTGATTACATGAAGAAACCGAAATCCTTCAAGATCGTTTTGAATAATTTATATGAAGAAGCCAATGCCGATGATGATGAGGGAGCAGAATCGGGTGGTGGCGCGGCCGCAGACGAAAGGCTATTTGAAATGTTAAAAGAGCTTCGGCAGAAAGAGGCAAAGAAAAAATCGTTACCCCCATTTGTGTTATTCCTTGAAACGTCATTACAAGATATGGCAACGCTTTATCCTGTCACGCTGGCTGACCTCGAAAAATGTCAGGGTGTAAGCAAAGGAAAGGCCTTGCGTTATGGAAAACCATTTATCGATCTCATTGCAAAATATGTGGAGGACAACAATATTGAACGGCCGGATGATTTTGTAATGAAGAGCGTCGTGAACAAAAGCGGTAACAAGGTTTTCATCATACAAAATATTGATAAGAAGATCCCGCTGGATACAATTGCAAAGAACAAAGGAATGCAGATGGATGAGCTCCTGGAAGAAATGGAAACCATTGCTGCCAGCGGCACTAAACTTAATCTTGATTATGCAGTTTCACAATTGCTTGACGAGTATGACCAGGAAGAGATCATCGAATATTTTAAAGGTTGTGAGACCTCTTCATTACAGGTGGCGCAGGAAGAATTATCTGAACATAACTTTACCTGGGAGCAGCTGAAGTTGATGCGCATAAAGTTTCTTGGCCAATACGGTAACTAATCATTTCTGTCTGCTTTCCTCTTTTAATCTCTTTGCTCATGAGCAGAACAAATTATTCCTCCGGTGCAAAATGGGAAGACATTGTCGGCTACAGCCGTGCTGTCAGGATCGGAAACATTGTTGAAATAACCGGAACAGTTGCCGTCGATGATAAAAGCGAACTGGTGGGCGGTAGCAGCGCTTATGATCAAACCAAATTCATCATTCAGAAAATAGAAAGGGTTTTACAAGAAGCCGGCGCATCTCTCAAGGACGTGGTAAGAACAAGAATGTTTGTCACCGATATTTCCCGCTGGGAGGAATATGGAAAAGCGCATGGTGAATTCTTCAAAGACATCAAGCCCTGCACAACAATGGTTGAAGTAAGTAAACTGATTTCCCCTGAATATCTTATAGAAATAGAAGCCACAGCAATCATAAATGAAGTTCGATAACCCGGCTTTAGTGGCTGGGGTTTAACTTCGCTGCATGAGCAGTCTTCGTATTCAATCCAAACTCCCGAATGTAGGCACCACTATTTTCACGGTAATGAGTGGCCTGGCCAATCAGTATAATGCTATTAATCTCGGTCAGGGATTTCCTGATTACCAGATGAATGAAGACCTGATAAACAAGGTGACAGAAGTGATGCAAAAAGGATGGAACCAGTATGTACCGATGCAGGGATTTTTGCCATTAAGAGAATCGATCGCAGAGAAAGTTGGGTACTTATATCAAACAAAAATTAACCCGGACAGCCAGGTAACTATTACACCCGGCGGCACTTACGCTATTTACACCGCACTTACATCTATACTGCAACCTGGAGATGAAGTCATAATCTTTGAACCGGGTTATGATAGCTATATCCCAAATGTTGAGATCAATGGCGCTGTTCCCGTGTTAATCAATTTGCAATTTCCTGAATACAAAATAGACTGGAATGAAGTAAGAAAAAAGATCGGTCATAAAACAAAAGCGATCATGCTGAATAGCCCGCATAACCCCACCGGTGCTGTCCTTAGTGCGAGCGACATGGAAAACTTAAGAGACATTGTAAACGGTACCAGTATCTTTATTGTCAGTGATGAAGTGTATGAACATTTGATCTTTGATAATATCCCGCACCAATCCATTCTTCGTTATCCTGATCTGCTCGAAAGAAGTTTTGTTTGTTTTTCGTTTGGCAAAACATATAATTGCACGGGTTGGAAACTGGGTTATTGCATTTCATCTCCCGGGTCAATGATCGAATTCAGAAAAGTTCATCAGTTCAATTGTTTTTCCTGTCACACGCCGTCACAAGTTGCCTTGGCTGAATTTTTAAAGAACAGGGATGCCTATTTATCATTGAGCGGGATCATGCAGGAGAAACGAGACTATTTTATAAAGTTGATGCTTGATACACGGTTCTCGATGCTGGAAAGCCGTGGTAGTTATTTTATTTGTGCAAAATATGATCGCATCAGTGATGAACACGACAGGGATTTTGCGATTCGCATTACAAAGGAATTTGGTGTGGCTACAATTCCCGTTTCCGTCTTTTACAAGTCCGGAACAGATAACCGGGTTATCCGTTTTTGTTTCTCCAAGAAAAAAGAAACGCTTGACGCCGCAGTAGAACGCTTATCAAAGATTTAAACTCACTTCAAAAGTCCCGCTTTAGGGAATCATGGCTCATGATCCACGATGTTCGATATAAAGGTATATTCTATATGCTGCTGGCGGCGCTGGGTTTTTCATTGATGGGCGGAAGCGCCAAGGCATTAAAAGAAAGTTTTACCGCGGGCCAGCTTGTTTTTTATCGCAATGCTGTTGGCCTGATCTTTCTTGTACCGGGTCTTTTGATCAGGCCACCGGTCCAGGCGGGAGGAAAACCCTGGCGGCTTGCTTTCCGGGGTCTCATGGGGACGCTTGCTCTATATACCTTGTTATACTGTATACTTCATTTGCCTCTTGGCACAGCGATGAGTTACAATCTTACGTCTGCCCTGTTCATCGCGATCTTTTCTTTTCTCTTATTCGGCGAATATCATGGAAAAAGAGTTTTGTTTGCTGTGCTACTTGGATTTACAGGCATGCTGCTCATATATAAACCTGTGATGCATTTTCCGTGGTATTATCATGCCACGGGCCTGGCATCTGGGATAATCTCTGCGATTGCCTATTTAACCCTAGGAAGATTGGCCGCCTATTATGATTCACGTGTTATTGTCTTGTCGTTTTTGATCGGCGGTGTATTGCTACCTTCAATCTCATTGCTGATTCATTATTCAACCGGGGTCCGGCCGGACGGACTTTTTATCATTGATTGGAAATGGCCGCAAGGGCTGGAATGGGTGTGGGTTTTTTTTATGGGAACCGCAGCCCTATTTGGTCAATATTGTGTTACGAAAGCATATGGTGCCGATAAGGCCGGAATCGTTTCTGTGTTTGGCTACTCAAATATTATTTACTCTGTTTTTATTGGAATGTTATTGGGTGATGCCTTTCCCGACTTGATGAGCTGGGCGGGTATTTTTTGCATAATTGCCAGCGGAATCATCATTTCTCTTTTCAAAAGAAGTCAGGTCCTTGACGATTAAAAAAAATTTTCCAAAAAATATTTGGTCATCTGAATCCATTAATCGTATATTTGCGATATAAGATTTCAGACGGCGCCCCCGTCTTTTCTTTTCAACCTATTCATCGTATAAAAACGATTAAAGAAATGGCAATACATAAAAAGGAAGAGTTTTCACAGAAGGAGCAGGACCTGGCAGCTTTTGCAAAAGCATTGAGTCACCCTGCTAGAATAGCAATATTGAAAGTGCTGGCGCAAAGGAATGAATGTATTTGTGGCGAGATCGTCGATGTCTTGCCCCTTGCGCAAAGTACGGTAAGCCAGCATTTGAAAGAGTTGAAAAACGCAGGACTCATTGATGGAGCAATCGATGGACCTCGAAGCTGCTATTGCATCAACTGGAAAGCCTTTGAAAAATTGAATACTGAGTTCAGCTTCCTGTTCGAAAAATTAAAAACTGCCAGTGCAAAATGTTGTTAACAAACCTCACAAAATAAAATTATAGTTATGAAAAATGAAACTGCCCCGGTAACTAACGGGATCAAAGAGATGGTAAAAGAGAGATACAGCCAGATCGCCACACAGGGTAAACTCCAAAACGCTTCGTCATGCTGTGGCGCCACAGCCTGTTGTGGTGATGACGTATACAACATAATGGCCGATGATTATTCAAAACTGGAGGGCTACAACCCCGATGCAGACCTTGGACTGGGCTGTGGTTTGCCAACCGAGTTTGCACAGATCAAAGAAGGTGATGTGGTGGTTGATCTTGGCAGTGGTGCAGGCAATGATGCATTCATAGCAAGAAAAATTGTGGGTGAAAAGGGTCGTGTCATCGGTATTGATTTTACAGAAAAGATGATTGAACTGGCAAAGACCAATGCCACAAAGCTTGGCTATGAAAATGTAGAATTCCGGCAAGGTGATATTGAAAGCATGCCGCTTGTCAGCAACAAAGCCGATGTTGTTGTAAGCAATTGTGTGTTGAACCTGGTTCCAAACAAACACAAAGTCTTTAGCGAGATCTATCGTGTCTTAAAACCGGGTGGACATTTTTCGATCTCTGATATTGTTGTGGAAGGAGAGATGCCGGCGAAATGGAAAGACGTAGCAGAATTGTACGCTGGCTGCGTTTCAGGGGCCATTCAAAAAAGCGAATACCTCGCCCTGATCGAAGAAGCAGGCTTTACAAATATCAAATTACAAAAAGACAAGCCAATCCTGATCCCGGGGGAAATACTTGCCGAATATTTACCCAAAGAAGAGATCAACCAATATAGAACCGGGAATGTGAAAATCACCAGCATCACAGTGTATGCCGATAAGCCATCGAAAGATGAAAGGAAATGCTGCGAGCCCGGAAGCGGCTGTTGTTAAACCATATTGTTGAAACGAAAATTATAGTCATGAAAAAGATTCTTTTTTCACCACTGCTTTTGCTCATCACGCTGCTTGCGTTTTCACAGAATATCAAACAGGCACCTCCTGCATGGGGACATTACAAAAAACTGGCCACCTATAGTACAAAACCTGCAAAAGGGATGGAGGCGTTCGACACGCTTCGTTTTATGCTTGCTTCAAGCGAAACAAAGGTCGATTATATTGAAAGAACTGGTGGCCCTTCGGTTGAGAAACAACCGGTGCCGGAATCGAAATGTGATCCGGCCGCTTGTCAACCCGGGGAATTGATTGGCAATGGAAGGAAGAGAGCGCCATTTTATTTAGGAAAAGCAGAAACGTTTTTCATCCCCGATTTTCCAGTGAATAGTTCCCCGCAGAGCCGTGCTGAACTTGACTATCTGTTACAATTGCAGCAACAACGAACAGACGAAGATGTAAGAGCTTCTCTTTTTTATGCCGGCGTCTATTACAGAACGTCTACACAACCCACAGACATAGATTATAACAGGTTTCAACGAAATCTGTTTCATGTGGGGCGAAGTATCGGAACCTGGTTCAATGCCGATTCATTGCCTTTGACAGCTGCTCTTGTCGCAAACGTTTGGAAGGATGCCGAATACCTGATTTGGAAATATAAGAATTACTTTGTTCGGATACGGCCGTATAAGCTTGAGCCCAATCTCAAAAACTTAGAAGAGACAAATTGGGCAGCCTATCCAAGCGGTCATGCTACCAATTCATATGTTAATGCTTATTTATACGCTGAATTAATGCCGGAGTTTAGTTCTTTCTTTATTAAGGATGCTTATGATATGGCCCACTCACGGGAGATCATTGGCGTTCATTATCCGAGTGATTCCGAAAGTGGGCGGATACTGGCCTGGCAGATCGTAAAAAGATTACTGGCCAATGAAAAGTTCGAAAAAGATTTTGATGCGGCTAAGGAAGAAATAAAAAAAGTAAAAGAGCAAAAAGGATTTTAACGGTCTCATAATTATTAATCATAAAAAAGTAAAGTCATGAAAAAACAAATGAAAGACCCGGGTTGCGAATGTGGAAGTGGCAATGGCTGTTGCACAGGTGCAATGGTTGACTAAACATCCCGCAGCTCACCGTTTAATGGCAGCCCGCCGTTTAAACGGTGGGCTGTTAAACGGGCTTTCGATACTTTTATGCTGATGAAGAAGAAATTATTATTTGTTTGTATTGAAAACAGCAATCGTTCACAAATGAGCGAGGCATTTGCACGAATCCTCGGCGATGAGAATGTTGAAGCTTACAGCGCCGGTTCCCATCCCTCAGGCGTTGTAAATCCAAAAGCGATTGCCGCAATGGAAGAGCTCGGCTATGATCTCAGCAAACATAAGAGCAAATCCTTACAGGATGTGGAACGATTTGCTCCTTTTGATGCGGTAGTGACAATGGGTTGTGGCGATGCCTGTCCCTGGATGCCGGCAAAAAAATTTATTGATTGGGAAATACCTGATCCAAAGAATTTACCGCCCGGTGATTTCAATAAAGTGAGAGACCAAATCAAAAAAAACGTGACTGAATTGCTTTTGTCACTATAACCCCGACAGGTTACCTTCCAGGTTTTCTATGTGTTCTTCTATGTGCCTATGCTCCTATGGCGTGAATAGTCTCCTTCCCTTCGTCAGGACCGGCTCGCGAACAATAGAAACAAGGGTGTCACATAATTCTATTCATTAAGATCTTTTCTTCTGAATGTATTTTTCCGGTATGGGCGTGTCGGCGTTCTCACTTTGCCAAAGAATGGTAACTACCCACCAGCGCTTGCCATCATTCCATAATTGAATGCTATTAATGCCTCTCATAAATGGCTCCTCGTCCCTCGCAGTCCTTTTGCTCTCATAAGCGCTGAATACATGAACGATATTCCCGAATTGTTCCTTTGTGCTTCCAATTTCAACTTCAAAGAAGCCTTCTTTTTCTAAATAAGGTCCCGCGCTGTTTATATAGTCTTCAACACTCATCATCCGCCTTGTCATTTCACCAGCTGGCCGCTTGCCTGTTGCGATCATTCTCGCATCCGGCACAAATAAGGTTCTCATTCTGTCCCAGTTCCTTTTTTGTCCTGCAGGTCCACTGATCACATCATACACAGCTGCAATAAGTGATTCAGGCGATGAAACATCTTTCTGATCTGCAGGAATGCTATCCATTGCAAAACCGGTTGCATATGTTCCTGCCCCAAGTAAAACGAAAAGCTGAGCAATCAAAAACTTTTTCATCTATTCAATTTTATTGAAGGTAGTTAACAGCTCCCAATTTTCATTTCCCTTTCATAAATCTGGTTTGGGTTCGTTTACTTTGCATAAATTTTTTGTTTGACTTCTCCCCTGCTACCAAAACGTGTTTATTTATTTCTGTTTTCCCTTCTTGGACTGGTTTATATTACCGGGCTTTTTATACCATTGATGGATAATGACGCGGGGCATCATGCAAATATCGCACTCCGCATGTATCTCACCGGTGATTACATAACCCTGTACGATCACCGGGGCGACTACATTGACAAGCCCCATTTTCTTTTCTGGACGTCGGCATTAAGCTATCATGTTTTTGGGGTAACTTCTTTCGCGTACCGGCTCCCTTCCTTTCTTTTTACTCTTCTTGGTACTTATTCTATTTTTCGATTAGCAAAAGATTTGTATGATCATGAAACGGGTAAACTTGGTGCGTTAATAGCTGCTTCATCGTTCTGTTACATTCTTGCCAACAATGATGTAAGGATGGATGCAATCCTGACCGCGGCAATTGCCTTTGCAACGTGGCAACTGATAGCCTGGGTACATCACCAAAAATTCTTATTTCTTGTTGGTGCTGCTTTAGGATTGGCAATTGGTTTTTCTACCAAGGGTCATGTTGGATTGGTGACACCTGTTGCAGGCCTTTTCTTCTATCTTCTATATAAAAAGGACTGGAAGCTTTTATATGACTGGCATTGGTTAATCGTGATCCTGCTTTTTGCGCTATTTATTTCCCCTGTTGTTTATTGCTATTACCTGCAGTTCAACCTCCACCCCGAGAAAATTTCCCAGGGAATGAAAGGAGTGAATGGGGTAAAATACATTTTATGGAGTCACAGCTTTGACCGGATCAGCGGGCACGAACGATTTGGCGGCTCTTTGGGGAAAGAAGATAAATTCTTTTTCCTGCATACATTTCTTTGGACATTTGCACCCTGGTGTTTTGTTGCACTAGTTGCCTTGTTTATTCGCTTAAAGAATTTCCTTTCAAAACAAGAAGAATGGTTAAGCACAGGCGTATTTGTGATGCTGGCATTGCTGATCAATTTCTCAAATTTCAAATTGCCCCATTACATGCCGATCCTGGCGCCGGCTACAGCTGCAATGGTCGCTCACCTGTTTGCTTCGAAATGGAATCATGATAAATGGAAAAAAGCACTCTGGATTATTCAGCTTTCCGCTTCTTTGTTGCTGCTTATTGTTTCTGCAGCGGTTAACACGTGGGCTTTCCCAATTCATACAACAACCAGTTTGATAGGGCTGATATTAATACTTGCCATTGCGTTTTATTTCCTGTTAACCAAAATGCTTTCAACAATTCAGAAAGCAATTGCTATTTCTGTGACTTCTATTGCCTTGTTCTTTTTCTTAGCCAACACAAATTTTTATCCTCAATTATTGACATACCAGGGTGGCAAGCCATTAGCAGACGAGACGAAGGGGATTGTTGATCCGAACCATGTTTATTTCTGGAAGAACACGTTCAGCTCCTCGTTTAATTTTTATTCTGAATCAATTCGCCGGGTATATCCCGATTCATTAAATAATCCGGTGCAAAAATTCTGGCTGGTCTATGAAAAATCGCAACAGCCGCAGATAGATTCAATTGGTTTTGCGCTCGGAAAAACCTTTTCTGTTCGTGATTACGAAATAACAAGATTGAAAAAAAGCTTTATCGATCCTGTCACAAGAAAACAAACACTGGATTCAATGATAATGGCAGAAGTTGTTGGCAGAAACAAGTGATGCTTTCCTGATTCTGTCTTCAGACCTCAGACTTCATTTCCTAATCCTGACATACTTTTCAATATTCATCCTGTCGATACCCTGTGCTTCAATTTTCTCAACTCCCTGCTGCATTAATGTATCGCCGCTGATAGTTAGTGTGAAATTAAAGTCGTGTCCCTCCCACTCTTTTGCACTGCAATACTCCAAGTGCTCTGTATAGTTATTTCCTCTGAGCTCATAGCGGCCGCCGCCTGCAGAAAAATTTACTGAATCTTTCCTGGTATCGTGCTGAAGAAATGAAAAATGCGAATCGTTAATGATCTTAATAAAAGATAGGTTCTTTGTATAGTCGGTGATTGTTGTATCTCCCTTTTCAATTAGTGTTCCCGTGATCAGTTTCCAGGTTCCTTTGACCGGTAGTGGTTCCGTTTCTCCTTTTCTTGATTCCTGGGTGCAAGAAACTATCGTTAGCGGGAATAGCAAGGGCAATAACTTTTTCATGCGTCTTATTTGTGACAAAAGATAAGCAATGATCGGAAAAAGCATTGATTCACGAGTCCTGGATTGGCGTTCCTCAGCATAGGAAGTCCTTTACTCTGGGCCCGCCAGCCGGGGGAGCAGTGTACGGCTCGTGCATTTTTTCATCGGTCGTATGCAGCTACAGAGCTTTATGTACGCCCACACTCCTGTGTCAATTGTTGTTGATTGCTACTTTTTTCAATGCCATTTTCAAACTTATGAATCCAATTAGTCCCGCTATTAATGATGAAATTAAAATAACAAACTTTGCATTATTTATGATGGTTTCATTATCAAAGGCAAGGAGTGTTATAAAAATTGACATGGTAAATCCTATGCCACCCAAAAAACCAACTCCTACAATTGATTTCCAATTTAAGTCTTCCGGAAGTTTGCAAAGTCCAAATGTTACTGCTAAAAAAGACAAAAGGAAAATACCTAATGGTTTTCCTACGATAAGCCCAAGAGCAATTCCCAGGCTATAGTTCTGCGTTAAAGTCTGTCCAAGATCCGGGGTGAGAACAATGGCTGTATTGGCCAGGGCAAAAATCGGCAAGATGATAAATGCAACGGGTTTGTGTAAAAAGTGTTGAAGGATATACGATGTTGATTTCTGGTCTCCCTTCCCAAAAGGAATTGTAAAAGCCAATAAAACACCGGTAATGGTTGCATGCACTCCTGAATTATGCATAAAATACCACATCGCTATTCCGCCAATTACATAGGGAATTAGATTTCTCACTTTTAGCCGATTGAAAAGCAATAACAAAGCAAAGATTCCGAATGCAATGAAAAGGTTTTCCAAAAAAAGTGTTTTGGTATAAAAGATTGCGATTATTAGAATTGCGCCCAAATCGTCAATTATTGCCAGCGCCGTTAAAAACACTTTTAAAGAGGTGGGCACGCGGTTACCTAATAAGGAAAGAATTCCTAACGCAAAAGCAATGTCTGTCGCCATAGGAATACCCGCCCCCGATTGTGTTGCTGTTCCATAATTGAACACCATAAAAAGTCCTGCAGGAATTATAATACCGCCGAGTGCGGCGAAAATTGGCAATAAAGCATCTTTTATATTTGCGAGTTCTCCACGATAAATTTCTCTCTCAAGTTCTAACCCGATTAACAAAAAGAAAATCGTCATCAATCCATCGTTCACCCAATGTACAATACTGTGCCCGGCAAATTGAACCTGCCAGAAATGATGATAGTCTTCAGCAAAAGCAGTGTTGGCAATTATCAATGATAGAATTGTACAGCCAATTAATGTCAGTCCACCTGATTTTTCACTGTCAAAGAAATCTTTGAACAATTGGGTCACTTTCATTTGTCTGGCAATATTAGGCGTAGATTTACGCTGTTGCTGGTTTTTCCAAATTCATTCCTCTGCTTCGCTCCGCTCACAAAAACGGTTGTAATATACCTGCTACTACAAACCCGCCCGCTTACTTATCTCCAGCATTCTGTCAATTGGCTTTTTTGCTGCGATTCGTAATTCCTCATCCATGGTGATCTCGGGTATTTCATACTCCATGCAGAGATAAAGTTTTTCAAGGGTGTTGCGCTTCATGTGAGGACAGTCATTGCAGGCGCAGGCATTGTTGGGTGGTGCTGGTATAAAAGTTTTGTTTGGCGAGGCTTTTTCCATCTGGTGCAGAATGCCTGTTTCCGTTGCCACGATATACTCTTTCGCATCATCTTTCTGGGTAAACTTTAGTAAGCCAGTTGTACTGCCTATAAAATCGGCGATACGCAGAATGGGATCTTCACATTCCGGGTGTGCAATGATCTTCGCATTTGGATGCCTAACTTTCAGCCTGGTTATTTTTTCCAGGCTAAATATCTCATGCACCATACAAGCACCGTTCCAGAGCAGCATATTTCTGCCGGACACCTTGTTGATATAAGCGCCGAGATTCTTGTCGGGCGCAAAAATAATCGGCTGCTCTTTTGGAAAACTTTCCACGATCACTTTTGCATTGCTGCTTGTACAGATCACATCACTCAGCGCTTTTATTCCTGCACTGCAGTTGATATAGCTTACCACGACATGATCCGGATGTTGTTCTTTGAATTTTTTAAACAAGGGCGGAGGACAACTGTCGCTGAGAGAGCAACCTGCTTTCAGATCAGGGATCACAACTTTTTTTGTCGGGTTCAGGATCTTTGCTGTCTCAGCCATGAAATGCACACCGGCAAAAACGATCATGTCGGCTTTTGTTTTTTCAGCTTGCTGTGCCAATCCCAGGCTATCCCCAATATAATCTGCCACATCCTGGATATCCGGTTCCTGGTAATAGTGCGCCAGTAGTATCGCATTCTTCACTTTTTTCAACCTTTCAATTTCAGCAAAAAGATCCATGGTCGGATCGGTTTCGATATCGAGAAAGCCTTTGAGATCAACTTCATTTTTTGCGGTGGCCAGTGTATCGGGAGTCATGATGTTCGATTTAACGGACTGCAATATTCAACTTCACAATCCAAATTTTCAAAACAAGTTTTTCAACAACCTCTTCTTTAGAATAATAGTATTAATATATTTTTTATAAAAAAGAGTTTATTATTATTACACATGTGGATTCGTGGAAAAGATTCCACACAAAATTACGTCGTAATATTTATTCACAGGGAATGCATAGGTAATTCACACCGGTATTTGCGATCTGCCGCCTGTTTCACAGCCTATTCACAAGACTGTGGATACCCGAGGTGTGACAAGTTTGGCATAAAAGAATTGTAAACGCTGTGTGAATACAGTATTAATTAAGTAAGGACTACTGACACTAACAGTTTTTAGTTTCTCTTTTTCAACTTTCATATTTCAATTCTTTCTGTTTCATATTAACGTTTCACCCGGTGTTATCAACAACGGTCTTCTTTTTCCAACACCGGGTGGGGGAGAAAAACTTCTGTCATACCATTCGAAACGCCATCAAAAACTTGATAGAAATTAATAAACTAACTTTACGATCCTCCAAACTTGTTATATCAAATGAGAAAATAATTTTATCGCCGCAATAACAAGCGTTAAAGGAGGGGCTATTTGGCCAAAATAATAAAATACAAACAAATGAAACGAATAAGAGCAATTT
>DASTIZ010000246.1:0-2253 GCA_035717045.1 Chitinophagaceae bacterium | reverse complement strand
CGGTCTTATAATGTAGCTTCGCAACAGAATGAGATTTTTCTGAGTATAAAAAATTGAAAGTCCCTATAGGGATCCAGGGCTTATGAAATATACACAACACACTCTTGATAAACTAGAAGCCATCGTTGAAGAGAGCGGTTATGTTTTACGCTACGAAAGAGGAACATTCCAAAGCGGCTATTGCATATTGGAACAAAGAAAAGTTGTGGTGCTGAACAAATTCCTTCAACTGGAAGGGCGGATCAATACCATGCTCGACCTGATACCACAATTGGAAATAAATTCAGAATTGCTGAGTGACGAATCCCGGAAAGTCTATAAAGACATCCTTTCTAAACTGGAAACCGAAAACGGTAACCAATAAGTTTTTTCTTTTCTACGTATTCAATTCTATTTTTGTTGAGTGTCTTATCCTCCTCTCAAAATAACTTTTCTTGGTTCCGGAACCAGCAGCGGGGTGCCTATGATAGGATGTGACTGCGAGGTTTGCACTTCACCCGATCCAAAAGACAATCGCCTTCGTCCCAGTATCCTGGTTCAATCACCAACGACGGCATTTGTCGTCGACACCACGCCTGATTTCCGGTATCAATTACTTAGGGAGAAAGTAAAAAAACTGGATGCTGTTCTTTTCACTCATCCACATAAGGATCATATAGCGGGCCTTGATGACGTGCGGGCTTTCAACTTCTTTTATAAACCGGTAATGCAGATCTATGCAAATTCATTAACAGAAGAAGCGATCAAAAGGGAATTTAGTTATGCCTTTGCTGATAAAAAATATCCGGGTGTACCTGAATTGAATCTCAACACAATCACCAATGAACCGTTTATGATCGGCGATATACCGGTTCAGCCGATCCTTGTCTGGCATCTGAAGATGCCTGTGCTTGGATTTCGCTTCGGAAACTTTACGTATATCACTGACGCCAACCGAATTGATGAGGGTGAAAAAGAGAAAATAAAAGGGAGCGAAGTCTTAGTATTAAACGCCCTGCGCAAACAGCATCATATTTCTCATTATACGTTGGCCGAAGCAATCGATGTTACGCAGGAACTAAAGGTCCCTAAGGCATATTTCACTCATATTTCTCACCAACTTGGTAAGCACCAGGAGATTGAAACCGAGCTGCCGGAAGGAATACATCTTGCTTATGACAGACTCGTACTGGAGTTTGCAGGTAATTAAATTTTGTTGTTTATCCTAACAAGTGTTAGCGTTTCCAAAATTCTCCGTTATTTTGCAGCGCTAAACGTTTTAATAAGTCTATTTAAGAAAGAAAGGAAATGAATTTTCAGCCCAGTGAAATAACACAACACGCAGCGCAAACAGCAAGGGATTTTGCTCAGCAATACATCAAACCACATGTAATGGAATGGGACGAGACGCAGGATTTCCCCATTGAATGTTTTAAGGAAATGGGAAAGCTTGGTATGATGGGAGTATTGGTTCCGGAGCAATTTGGCGGATCGGGTTTTGGATATTTTGAATACAAAGCGATCATCGAAGAAGTAGCAAAAGTTTGCGGCTCTATCGGCTTGAGCCTGGCTGCACACAATTCACTTTGCACAGGCCACATTCTGGGTTTTGGCAACGAAGAACAGAAGAAAAAATATTTACCAAAACTGGCTACTGCGGAATGGCTCGGTGCCTGGGGTCTGACCGAACCCGGTACCGGTAGTGATGCGGGCAATATGCAATGCACCGCTAAAAAAGAAGGAAACGACTGGATACTCAACGGAACCAAAAATTGGATCACTCATGGCAGGAGCGGGGATGTAGCTGTTGTTATTTGTCGCACCGGTGAGCGAAGAGCAAAGAATAATGCAACCGCTTTTGTTGTTGAAAAAGGAACACCCGGTTTTAGTGGGGGTAAAAAAGAAAACAAACTTGGCATGCGTGCCAGCGAGACCGCCGAAATGATCTTTGATAATTGCCGGATCCCCGATGCAAACAGGCTGGGTGAGGTGGGTGATGGGTTTAAACAATCATTGAAAGTGTTGGATGGAGGCAGAATTTCGATTGCATCCCTTGCATTGGGTATTGCAAAAGGAGCTTATGAAGCCGCTTTAAAATATTCACAGGAACGGCACCAGTTTGATCAGCCAATATCAAATTTCCAGGGCGTAGCATTCAAGCTGGCTGATATGGCGACTGAGATCACGGCTGCTGATCTGCTGACATTACAGGCATGCCATCTGAAGGAAAAAGGTGAATCGGTAACTAAAGCTTCTGCGATGGCTAAATACTAC
>DASTIZ010000245.1:0-6091 GCA_035717045.1 Chitinophagaceae bacterium | reverse complement strand
GATCATAGACATGCTCAAGTACCTGGGAACATAAGATCGAATCAAAACTGTTGTTGTCAAATTTCAGATCAGTAGCAAGACAAATTACATCTACCCGGTTTTTGTCGCTTTGAACGATATCACAACCAACCTGGCTTTGAGTTAATGGTTTATAGAGAGTTTCATATGGCTTGTTGCCACAACCAAGATCGAGAAAATTCCCACGGGCATATTTTTCCAACGCTTCTTTTATATCATTAATAAGAAAATATAAATGAATAAAATGAGGGTCTTTAGTGCGGATATGCCAATCATTTAGCCGCGGAATGTTTGTTTGTCGGTCCATTTGGTAGTGACGATCAGCTCATCAATAAGAGTTTTTCAAATGTCGTAATTTTTTAATCTTCAAAAGAGTATAAGACAAATCAATGGCGCAAGGCGCCCCAATCGCAATATAGTGTGGATAACGCGGAATTACATTTTATCCACTCTTGCTTTCTCTGTCTGGATTACTTCCCGGACGAGTCTTCATACCTGTAAATTATATAAGTTTTTATTATAAATATGTAACAGTGCTATTGGCGGAAATTGTCACTTTTATACCCGGTGTTGGATAGACTTTGCTGCTTATTCACTCCTAAACCCCCTTCAAAATGAATTCAGTTACAATTAGCGAACATAAAGATCGTTCCTACATTAGCATTCCCATCCGGAAAAAGATCTCATTGCCAGAAAGTAATGATGACCCTGCGCAATTCTTATCCGCGCTCGTCCACGAGGTTCGAAATCCACTAAATAATATCAACCTGGCCGTTGAAGCACTCGAGTCAACCCTAAAAGATGTTGATTTGAAAATGTATTTTGACATCATTATGAGGAGCACGACAAGAATTAATGACTTAATAACGGAGCTTCTGACATCCAACCTGGCTCATAAGGTGAGAGGGCACAAGTCTTCCATTCATCATTTGCTTGATGAAGTAATTGAAATGGAACAGGATCGCATCAGTCTAAAAAATATTTCTGTTAGAAAAGAATATTCTTCACAAGACTGTGAAATAGTATTAGATAAGCCTAAGATGAAAATTGCTTTGACCAATATTATAATAAATGCGGTTGATGCCATGACGCCCCAAAAGGGTCAATTAACTCTTATAACAAAATCAAATAATGGAATACCCGTTATAGAAATAAAGGATAATGGATGCGGAATCAGTAAAAGAAATTTGAAAAAAATCTTTATGCCAAACTTTTCCCATAGGGCGGGAGGGCTGGGTATCGGGCTAGCTTCAACTTTTCGAATACTCCAGTTAAATCATGTCGGAATCGATGTACAATCAGAGGAAGGGTCCGGAACAAGTTTTATTCTTTCATTTGGTAAGAAAAACAAACCCGGTAAATGTAGATACATTAGCGGAGAAGATCCTCAGAGGAAGTTACAGGTAACCGCTTCAGGAGGTAGCTTGTTAAATCTTTCGCCCATCCAGAATTAGATCTACGAAAAGGAACTGAGCGAATAGCGCGTATTTAAGCTTATAGATGGTCCGATGTTGTGTACCGTAAATAAGCTGTAGTGAGTCTTATCCGCCCCAACCTTCCCTGTCAAGACTCCTGTATTGGATAGCTTCGGCCAAATGCTCCGGCCTTATTTTTTCACTTGCACTCAGATCAGCAATCGTTCTTGATACTTTCAGGATCCGATCATAAGCTCTTGCAGAAAGATTAAGTTTTTCCATTGCATTCTTTAATAAGTGTCTTCCAACAGTATCGATTTCACAGATCTCCTTCAGCGTTTTGCTGCTCATTTGTGCATTGCAGTAAATACCGGGATTATTTTTATAACGTTCGGCCTGTAACTCTCTTGCTTTGATTACACGGTCACGAATTGATGAGGAATCTTCTGAAGCTCTGATCGATGACAATTCATTAAACGGAACAGGCGTTACCTCCACATGCAGATCGATACGATCAAGCAAGGGGCCGGAGATCTTGTTTAAATATTTTTGTACAGCGCCGGGCGGACAAGAACATTCTTTTTCAGGATGATTAAAGAAACCACAAGGGCAGGGATTCATTGAGGCTATAAGCATGAATGAGGCAGGGAAATCCAATGCGATCTTTGCTCTTGAGATCGTCACTCTTCTTTCCTCCATCGGTTGCCGCATTACTTCAAGTACCGTTCTTTTGAATTCAGGTAATTCATCCAGAAAGAGAACGCCATTATGTGCCAAAGAGATTTCTCCCGGTTGCGGATTCCCGCCACCGCCAACCAGCGCCACATCTGAAATTGTATGATGCGGTGAACGAAACGGACGTTTTGACACCAGTGTTGAATTTTCCGCCAGCTTGCCAGCTACCGAATGGATCTTGGTTGTTTCCAATGCTTCATGTAAAGTAAGTGGCGGAAGTATTGTAGGCAATCGTTTGGCCAGCATTGTTTTTCCTGCCCCCGGCGGACCGATTAATATGGCATTATGGCCGCCGGCAGCTGCTATCTCCAAAGCTCTTTTAATGTTTTCCTGGCCTTTTACTTCAGCAAAATCTATTTCATAATCGTATTGTGAATTGAAGAATTCTTCTCTTGTATTTACAACAATCGGTTCAAGCCCTTTTTCATCGTTTGCAAAGAAATTAATGACCTCTTCAACCGTATCAACCCCATAAACTTCCAGGGAACTCACTATCGCAGCCTCCCTTGCATTTACCTTTGGAACGATAAGCCCTTTGAAGTTATCTTTTCTTGCCTGAATCGCGATTGGCAATGCTCCTTTGATGGGTCTAAGTTCACCATCAAGACTTAGTTCTCCCATGATCAGATATTTCTCAATTACGGCCGGGTTAGACATATATTCGGATGCAGCCAAAATTCCAATGGCGATAGGAAGATCAAAAGCAGTACCGCTTTTCTTAATATCGGCAGGCGCCATGTTTACGACTACCTTAGTGCGTGGCATTTGATAACCGAGCGACTTGATCGTGCTTTCAATTCGTTGCAAACTTTCTTTCACGGCATTATCAGGTAAGCCAACAATAACAATTCCAATCCCGGTGCTCATCCAGTTCACTTCAATAGTGATGGTGATTGCTTCCACACCATAGACTGCACTGCCAAATATCTTGACCAGCATGAAATGAAGTTAGAGAATAATTATTGCGGCCGTTACCACAAAAGTGGGAAGTGAAGCCGTTAAATTCGGGCGTAGCGCAGTCAAAAACCCGGATCATCCTACTAAATTTTTAAAGCAAATAATTCCAGGGCTTCTTTTTTTCCCTTTAAGTCAATAAAGCCGAGGCTTTCCATTTGAAAGTCTTCGAGCCCGATACTTTTTACAAAATCTGCGGAACCAACAATCTTTTGATTTAATTCCCCGGATTGTGTTCTTAGTCTTGCTGCTGTATTCATAGCATCTCCGCTCATTGTCAGGTCTTTCTTAACTATTCCAATTTCTCCTACCGTAACAAGACCTATGTGAGCACCAATCCGGTATTCTGGCAAAATTCCATATTCCCTTCTGTAATAATTACTTTCTCGTTGAATGATACGCCTGGCCCTTATGATACATTGCAGGCTTTTATTCTTGTTACTTTCATTGGAAAGCCATGAAACCACGATTTCATCTCCTACATATTGGTATATTAACCCGTCATACTCCAGCAATGCCAATGAAATATGATGAATAAAGTCACGGATGAAATAAAAGTATTTTTTATGCCCCAGCTTTTCAGCGATAGGAGTGGAATCTTTCAGGTCAATAAAAAAAATGATCCTGTTTTCTTCTCTTGGTGTGAGATATTTACCAACAAAAATATCAGTGAAAACACCAGGAGAATATTTTTCGTTTATTTCGAGGGCAAAGAGGGTAATAATATACAATAACAACCGCGATGATACATAACTCAACAGCCAGCTGCTTTGAAACGCAAAATGAAAGAGAGAACGCGAAGCAACGATGGGACTTTGGCCATAGATAAAAATATAAACAATGTAAAAATTAATAATGGCATAGACGGCCGTTCCGACACAAAGTATCAGCGTTTTTAAAACGAAATTGAGCCAGAGGGGATACTTGCGCAAACGGGTTTTTAAAGGAAAAATCAGTAAATAGGCCAGCGCTGAATACGCGATCACACCAATGATAAACGTTAGGATAAAGATGCTTTGGCTCGTCTCCGCAAACGGATAATTTTCAGGTTCCTCAATTAAGCTAAGAGCAAGAAATCGCGAATAATCAAATAATGTCCAGAAAAAACCGATGACAATAAGTGTTTTGAAATAATAGCGTTTAAGGATCGAGTTTTTGTTAAATAGTTCTGATAATGTCATGTTTTGGTAGTATTTACTTTTCTTTTCTTGTCTGCAAGCAGTTTCGTCATACTACCTACCGGAGAAGGCCGTTGTGAATTTTTCAATATGGGTATACTTCAATTTTGATGCCCATTGAAGCTTCCTTTCCGCCGGGTACATCAATGTCATACTGAATCAGGGAAAATCAGAATAATTAACATTATTGTTCATTTATATTTTCTGAATCTTCCAGGTAATCGCAAACTGTGGCAGCATGGTTATAGTAGTTTTCCCTATGATTACAGGTTTATTCAGTATCAAACCACTAATAAGGGCACTAAGCCGGAATTAAGGGGATTTATTTCCTGATCGTTTGTTCGTTTTTAACGGTCAAATCCTGCTGTAGACTATTAATACGACACGCTTGAAGTGAATTTGAATAAGTAACCGGGAGCATTTATACGGGAATGGTACTGGGGCCTGGTGCAGGTTTAAAGGTCGCATAACCATGACGATCTTCTTTGATAGGTTCGATAAAATCGTTCACTTAATGAAACCTGGCATTACATGGCGCTCTTGTTGGTAAAGTGTAAGGATCAAAGCAATGAACTTATTTTTCTTTTATGTTGAAATTTGCCAACAATTCTGTATCGGGATCAATTATGATGGACATAGGTTTCTGGTCTGCCTTGATCTTAAAGGAAGTCGTGGTGTTTTTCACAAAAACTTTTTCAGGTTCACCGGAGTCATTTGGATATTTCAATTTTAAACTCAACGGAAATTGAAATGAGGCTTTTTGAACCTGTTTCACATCGATCGAAACCGATTTTTCCCTCGCATTATAGCTCCACGTAACATCCAGTTCAGGTTGACTTGCCGTATACAGCCACTGATCAAAAAATCTTTTTAGATCCTTTCCCGAAACTTCTTCAAATATTTTCTGAAGGTCGCGTGTATCGGCCACTCCACCGGCATAGGTTGCATAGTATTTTCTTATGGAACGCCAGAAAACAGAATCACCCAATTCTGAGCGAAGCATATGCAATACCCATCCACCTTTTTGGTAGGAGTTTGGATTAAGCAAATTCATGTAATCCGTTTCTTCAGTATCAACAACAGCTTTATTACGGGTTCCTGAATATTCGATCACTTGCTCCCGGTCTTCACGCAACATTTTTATGGCCGTATCCTTCCCATATTTATTCTCAAAGTAAAGAATGGTGAAATAAGTTGCAAAGCCTTCGCTCAACCACAAATGACCAAAACTCTTTTCCGTGGCCATATTGCCAAACCATTGATGGGCTATTTCATGGGTAAGCAAGCCTTCACTTCGTCTTGTGCCGGTTACAGAATTTTCAGAGTAAAAAATCGTATTGGCGTTTTCAAGTCCCCCAAACCTGGTTTTTGATTGCACATTGGCTAGTTTTTTATAACCATAAGGGCCAACGTTTTTGATAAAAAAGGGTAGAATGTCTTTCGCCATGGCATAATCATGAAAGCCGTTTGTCCTGTCTTCCGGATATACCCAGCTATAAACGGGAATGTTTTCATTTGCAAATCCTGTTAATTGAACTGCAAATTCGGCCACACCGATCACCATGACTTTCGTTGAAACCGGGGTGTCTTCAATCCAATGCGTGGTTTTGAAACCATTACCAATTGAAGTTTCCTCTATTTGAATTCCATTAGCAACCACCTGGTAGTGGGCAGGAGCAGTCACAATAAATTCAACAGTTGCTTTATCGGCAGGATCTTCATGGCACGGAATCCAGTTGTGCCCGCGATCCGGCCAATTGTCCGCAAAAAAACTGCGGCGACCATATTTGG
>DASTIZ010000244.1:0-4173 GCA_035717045.1 Chitinophagaceae bacterium | reverse complement strand
TTTTTCGCAGATGAATAGCGTGCTTAGCACCCAGACGGCGAGGAACGAACTCACAACGTTTGTAAACAATTATGATATCACCAGCCCGGTATATGCAAAAGTTGCTATGAAAGACACTGAGTTCAACAGTCTCTATCGCAGCATACAAAACCGGTTTGGAATAGGGGCGAAGATGTCAGCGCTGAGTGATGTATTCGACAATGAGACATATTATTTTACAACGGCTCAGGCAAAACAGCTGATTCAACTGGTCAGTTCTGATAATAACAGGTTGCAGCTTGCAAAAGCATCGTATGACAATATTGTGGACCAGGCGAATTTCAGCCAATTGTATGATATTCTTTCAACTTCAGCACGGGATGATCTTGAATTATTTGTAAGCAACAACGAGGGCATTACCATTCCTAATACACCAAGTTATACCACGACGAGAACCCCGATGTCAAGCAGTACATATAATTCCCTGTATAACCGCGTTCGGAATACCTGGGGCTTTGGTGCGAAGATGTCCGAGTTAACTGAAATTTTTGATAATGAAAGTTATTATTTCACGGTAGCCCAGGCAAAACAATTGATCCAATTAGTAAGTAGTGAGAGCAATCGCCTTCAATTAGCGAAGGCGGCTTATGGAAATATAACAGACCCTGAGAATTTCAATAGCATGTATGACCTGCTCACATCACAAGCAAGGAAGAATGATTTATCAAGTTATGTAAATACTTATTCATACAACAATAGATAAAGTTTTTCTAATCAGTTAGGCCCGGCCTCCGGATGTTGTCATATTAAAAGGAAAGGCTGGGTCTTTCTTTTGGTTAACTTACCGCTGGGATCGTTAATTCTTTTCCAGGTTGGATTTTGGGTATCGGGTCTGCCTCTCTAAAACCCGTTAAATCAGTCTCACTAAAAAGCAAATCGCACGAGAATTTAATATAGCCGTAAAAAAATAGGGTGTAGATTTGATCAAAATTTAAACTATGAATTTGCCGGTTTTGGTGTTTGTCGGCATTACTGCGCTATTATTTATCATTTTGCTGGTTATCCGTAATCAGAAAGATAAGAAAGAAGTGATCGATCAAATGAAACAGGATTATCCTAAATCCAAAGATGAGGAAGGCGACGCGGATGTCGATAATAGCTCCCAGATGCATTAAACTTCAATGGTTCGCTTCTCAATTGTAGAAACAATTCCCCCGTAACGAGCTTTAAGTCGCTGATTTTTTGCTTAAATCAGTTTGGCCTGATATTATCAGTATTATCGCTGGCAATGGTTTTTTTAATTAAAAAATTTTTGTATGAAAAATTTGAGCCTTCATTTCAACAGATTTTTTATGATGATCTTATTTATGTGCATGCAGGTAGTAATTTGGGCACAATCAAGCAATGAAAGTGTTACAGAAAAAGAAACAACTACCACAACAACAACCTCAACTACCGAATGGTACACCAACCCGTGGGTGTGGGTAGCAGGTGCTGCAGTATTCATCATCATTTTAGTGGCCCTTTTACGAGGCAATTCCTCAACCTCCAACACAGAGTCAAGAACTACCGTAATAAAAGAAAGATAGCGAATATAGCTTGCAGGCAGGCTTCTAGCCTGCCTGCATTCTTTTATGTCCGGCTGTGTTCTTTAAATTTCTGTTGAAATGGAACAGGGCGCTACTCTTTTAGCCAGCGCATTCGATAAGCGTTCATTGCGGTATTTCCAAGTTTTTTAATTAATTGATAATTGACGACCACCCCAACGGGGGCACCGATCAGCGGTACCAATTGGGCCATTTTTGCAATGTCAATATAATCGCGATATTCCTGTTGAAAAGTTCTCCAATCAAATTGATTGATATCGCCGGGCAGGGCCTGTTGTAGTTTATTCCAATCTTCCAATTGAACGTAGACCTTTCGGCGCTGTTCCTGGCTGGAAAATGCAAGCTGGAATATATACAGGAGATAGACTCTTTCTTTGTAATCGCGGACATCAAAACCATATACAGAGGCAATATCAAAAAGCATCTTGAGTTTTATGCCCAGTAACAAAGGAAAATCAGCAAGACCCATCAGTATTCCACCGGCACCCGTAACTCCGCCTTCAATAGCCGCAGCCTTGCGATAGAATCTGATTTTTTCTTCAACCACGGCTTCTCTGACTTCCAGCGAACCCTGGGTTCGTGGCGGGTCGGTAGTGATCTTTGAGCCGAACAACACCACTTTTACCATTTGTTTTATGGTTGTAGTCATCGCAGTATGGACTTTCTCCGGTATCAGGTTGTTGATCTTCTTCTGTACGCGTTTTGACATCCTGTTGATCAGTGATGGCTTACGCTGCATTTTCTTTTGCCATTTTCTTAATTCGTTGCCAACTTTTATCTCGTATTGCATCATACCATTTGTACAACAAAAGTATTCCTTCTTTAAATAAAAAGCCCCGGCGAACCGGGGCAATCATGAATGTGATGAAATATTTAGTTAGATGCAGTACCCGCAGGCTTTTCCATTCCTTTCTTTTTCTGCTCCATCAGTTCCTTATACTTCGCCTGTTGTTCTGTAGTTAAGAATTCAAAAAACCTGGCTTCTTTTTCTTTTTTCAATGCCATCTTTTTTTCCTTTTGTGCGTCTTTGGTCAGCGCGGCATCCTGGGCGATTGCATTGAATTTCTCGTCATACTCTTTGTTCAACGCATCGTACTTGCTGATCTGCTCAGTGCTAAGCTTAAGTTCCTGTTTTATTTTATTTTCCCATTCAGCTTTTTCCTTTTTATAATCTTTCTGATCCAGTTGCGCATTTGCGGCGATCCCCACCATGGCAAATGCCATCGTCAGTAACAAAACTTTTTTCATACAAATGAAGTTTTAAGTGAGTAATAAAATGGTAAGAACTGATTGAAAGAAAAAATAATGCCATTTGCCCGAATGGTGGATAAGTCCTGTTCTTTCTGGTTTTCAATAGTACAAGCGGAAATAAGGGCTGATAAGAGCGCGAGAATCAACTGAAGTTTATTGAAGTTTAATCAATAAACTAAAATTCTGGTAACTTCATTTATGGCTATCAAACACCATTCTCTCGCATTTTTGATGCTGGTTTTGTGTACTGCGGGAACTGCACAAGACACGGTGCCCTCTTATATAATTACCACGGGAAAGCTGCCCCAACTCGCCTACAGTACCGGTGAAGACAGATTAGGCAGCGCAAAAATGGGATACATCGATACGATGATTGTGATGAAAGTTCTTGATACGTTCAGGAATTTGTACAAGGTTCGATTATCTTCCCTTCATTATGCCTTTATAGAAAGAACGTACGCTCAGAATTTCCAGGATACATTGTTGGCTCCCGTATTATGCGAAGGGTGGAAAGTCAATGGCGATGACAAAGTAGATTCGGTGAGTTTTTCTCTATCCGGAAGAATACCTTATAGGAGCTGGATGGAAATTAACCCGTCAAGAATTAAGATCGAACTGTACCATGTCCAAAGTAATACAAACTGGATAACCCAACTGTCGACGGCGAAGGCGGTAAAGAATGTCTGGTATGATCAGACGGAGAGCGACGTATTGCAGATAACCATCGAACTGGTAAGGCAGCAGCATTATGGTTATAGTATTGGTTATAACGGCAGGTCATTGTTATTAAAGATCAGAAGACTGCCGGCTGGTGATCTGAAGAAAATGACGATTGCAATTGATGCTGGCCACGGGGGTACCAATGTTGGTGCCAGCGGACTGACATCAAACGTTCTTGAAAAGGATTATACGTTGCTTTTTGCCAAAGAACTTCAGAAATTATTGAAAAAGCAGAAAGTGAAAGTACTGATGGTAAGAGAAACAGATACAACGGTTGAAAATAAAGACCGGGTATTATGGGGTCAGCAAAACAACCCGGACCTGTTTATTTCTTTCCACCTGAATTCGTCAGGAAGAAATTATGTCCGTGGCGTTTCGACGTATTATAAACACATCGGCTACCGGTCATTCACGCAAAGCCTGCTGAAAAGGCTTTTGGAAATAAAAGATCTTATGGAGTTTGGCAATATCGGCAGTTTTAATTTTACGCCCATTCAGCCGACAGACTATCCCAGCTGCCTGGTTGAAGTTGCATTCTTAAGCAATATACAGGACGAAAAAATGATACTTGATCCGAGGTTCCGGTATAAAGTTGCTTACCAGGTTCTTCTTGGAA
>DASTIZ010000243.1:0-5878 GCA_035717045.1 Chitinophagaceae bacterium | reverse complement strand
CGGTTGAAGAAACTACGATCAATGCCGACGGAAGTGGTACCATTTGTAATAGTGTGGACATGGGTAAAATGCTCGCTGCCCTAGCTGCAATGGGCGGGGAGGAGAAGATGAAGGACGCCGAAAAAATTAAAGGCGACACGACAATTTTTTTGAAGGACATTAAGGACAGCCTTACAAATCTAACCGAGCCAGAAAAAAAATTACTGGAAAAAGGGAAAGCTCATATCACTTTAAACCTGAAGGAAGAAAAATTCTTTATTTCTTATACCGTACCATTCGCAAAAGCGACGGACATTCATGCGATCGAGGCAGCACTTGGAAAGTCCGGCGGCAAATTAATGAAGACCCTGATAGAAGGAATTATGCCAGATGAGGAAAAAGCAAGAATGAAAAGCAAGGATGAAGAAGATATCACCATGGGCACTGAAGATGGTACTCCAAACATCAGCTCGTATTATGGAACCTTTTATGAGAATAATAAATTGGTTAAAAAGATCAATAAAGAAATGGTCGCAAAACTAAGCGAGGATGAATCTTTGAAATCACTAAAGGAAATGGGCCAAATGGGAATGGCCATGAATTTAAAAACCGTGATCAATTTACCAAGACCGGCTAAAAAAACCGTGGGCAAGGCCATTACACTTTCTGACGACAAGAAAAAAGTCACTATAGAAGGTACGCTTGATGATTTCTTTGAAGATCCTTCAAAGTTTGAATACGAAATAGAGTATTGAACAATAGGCGATAGGCGATAGGCAATAAGTAATCGGCATTAAGCAATCGCCAATAGAACACACTTGCATATTGTCCATTGCCAATTAAATAAATCAGAGCACCTTCAAACTTTCAACCTTATCCTGGTCAATTTGCCTTACCAGGTCTTCAAGTGAATTGAACTTAGCTTCAACTCGTAAGAATTTCTTTACATACACCCGCATGGTGCTTCCGTAAATGTCCCTGTCATAGTCAAACACATTTACTTCCACCACCCGTTTCTTTCCATCAACCGTGGGGCGAAAGCCGATACTCATCATTCCTTTATATTGAACCCCTTCTATTTCTACGGGAAATGTGTTGACTTCCGTAGGATCCTGGCTGCTGCCGCCGGTGGCCGTTTTAATGTTTACATATACTGCATAAATTCCGTCACCGGGTATCAGTTTTTCCGGATCATTGATCTTCAGGTTGGCTGTAGGATATCCCAGTTGTCTTCCCAGTTTATTTCCGTGTACTACTTCTCCTTCAAAGAAAAATGTATAGCCAAGTAGCCTGTTTGCCATTTCAATATCTGTATGAAGGATGGCCTCGCGGATATTTGTTGAGCTGATTGCTATTTCATCTATAATATGCTTTGGTATTTCTCTTAATCTGAATCCGAATTGAGGGGCCAGCTTTTCCATTAGCTTATAATCACCCAATCGTTCCCGTCCAAAACGATGATCGTAGCCAATGATGATCGTATCCGGATGCAATTTCTCATAAAGAAAATCCCTTACATACTCTTCGGCAGGCTGGTTAGCGAAAGCATCGGTAAAGGGAACGATGACCAGGTGATCAATTCCCAAACCAGACAATACTTCGATCTTTTCTTCCAGTGTATTGATCAATCTTACGCCAAGGATGGCGGAAGAAATAACTTTCCTTGGGTGCGGGTGAAACGTAATGATCACCGATTCACCCTTTATTTTTAAAGCTTCTACTTTCAGCTTATTAATGATCTGCCTGTGACCGACATGAACACCATCAAAAGTACCTATCGTAACAACAGCTTTGATGAATTTCGGTAAGTTATCAATATCCTTGTGTACCTGCATAGGATGCAAAATAAATGTTCAATGTTCAATATTCCCCGCCTGCCACAAAAAATAAATAAAAACCAGGCGGGTAGGAATATTCAATGTTCAAGTATTTTTGCGGCTTATCACAATTATGAGTTTATATTCAAAAAGAGGAGTCTCAGCTCAAAAGGAAGAAGTTCATAAAGCAACTGGAAAACTCGATAAAGGACTTTATCCAAAAGCATTTTGTAAGATATATCCTGATGTTTTATGTGGCGATGATCAATGGGTCAATGTGATGCATGCCGATGGCGCGGGTACAAAATCGATTCTTGCTTATTTATACTGGAAAGAAACGGGCGATATATCCGTCTGGAAAGGAATTGCGCAGGATGCCATTGTAATGAACCTTGATGACCTGCTTTGCGTCGGCATCTATAATAATTTGCTTTTCTCATCAACAATTGACAGGAATAAAAATGTGATACCGGTTGAGGTTTTGGAAGCGATCATCTCAGGTACCCAGGAATTTATTGATGCCATGAAACATTTTGGAGTCAACATCAGTTTTATGGGTGGTGAAACGGCGGATGTGGGTGATGTGGTAAGAACGATCACGGTCAATGGAACGATGACGGCAAGATGGCCAAAATCAAAGCTGGTAACAAATGAAAAAATAAAAGCGGGAAATGTAATAGTTGGACTTGCCGGTTTTGGGAAAGCTGAGTATGAAAATGAATATAACAGCGGAATAGCCAGCAACGGGCTTACCAGTGCAAGACATGATGTACTGGGTAAGTTTTATGCCGAAAATTTTAAAGAGACATTCGATAATTCTCTGGACGAATCGGTGGTCTATATTGGTTCGCACAGCATGAGAGATATTGTTCAATATTCTCCCGATAGCTATCGGGACCATGTTCAATATTCAACTACCGTCGGGAAACTGCTTCTTTCGTCGACAAGGACCTTTGCACCAGTAGTGAAAGAACTGTTGGAAAATCATTTTGAAAAAGTAAATGGATTGATCCATTGCAGTGGGGGAGGGCAAACAAAGTGCCTGAAATATGTTCCGGATAATGTTCAGATCATCAAAGACAATCTATTCGAACCGCCGGTAATTTTTGGACTTATACAACAAGCAAGTGGATCAGATGATAAAGAAATGTACCAGGTTTTTAATATGGGTACAAGATTAGAGGTCTACACGCATGAAAAAGATGCTGCAGTTATCATTGATGCAGCCCAAAAATTTGGAGTAGATGCCCAGGTGATTGGCAAGGTAGAGGTAGCTGCAAAAAAAGAATTAATTATAAAAACTCCTGTTACCGAGATCAGGTACTAGATCTGTCCTGGCTAATAGCCATTTATTCTAAGCTGAGCACAAATGCAACGGGTTGCTTCTCGTGCATCTCGCTATTTTTTTAAACATTTTTGATTCTATCTTGATATGTTTTGACGTATTTTGCAAACCAAACCTATTTGAATGTCAGACAATATCATCGAGCTCAGGCATGTTAATATTTATCAGAGTGGCAGTCTTATACTCCAGGATGTGAACTTAGCCGTACGAAAAGGTGAATTCGTGTACCTGGTTGGAAAAACCGGTACCGGTAAGTCCAGCTTATTAAAAACTATGTACGGGGAATTGCCCCTGACAGAAGGTGAGGGAATGGTCAATGGATTTGATCTCCGCAAACTCGATTGGAAAAAAGTACCTTATCTGCGCCGTACGCTTGGCGTAGTATTCCAGGATTTTCAATTGTTGACCGATAGAAATGTGAATGAAAACCTTCGCTTCGTGTTAACAGCAACAGGGTGGACCGATAAGAAATTGATGGATGAAAAGATCAGCGATGTATTGGATAAAGTGGGGTTAAGAGCAAAAGGTTTTAAAATGCCTTTTGAATTATCGGGCGGGGAACAACAAAGGGTGGATATTGCCAGAGCGCTATTGAATTCCCCAAAATTGATCCTGGCCGATGAGCCGACCGGTAACCTTGATCCTGAAACCTCTGATGAAATTATGAACCTGTTGTTTCATATTGCAAGGGATTTTGGCACCACCGTCGTGATGGCAACACACGATTACATTGTCGTGCAAAAATTCCCCGCGCGGATGATACGGACTGAAAAAGGTAAAGTGATGGACAATGCTACCATATCAATTGAATAAGTCGCTTTGCGTTCTGCTTGTTGTCAAATATCTGCCCCAGCAATCTTTTTCTTAAAACGATCTCTTCTTCACTAAACGGATGATGATAAAGCTGTGTGATGATTGAAGCTATGGCATGGCTTGTGGTACCAATGTGACAGGCATCTTCCAGGCCCGAACCACCTACCGCATCATCATTCACCACGCAATGCCGGCCGTTATAAAGCGCATTGATCAATTTTAGCTTAATACCTGTATTGTTAAAGGAAGGAAGCACGTTGATCTGTGCATTAGCAATCAGGTCATTTAACTGATCATCAGAAGGATTACTAACGAGGGAAACATTTTTATTCATTTCAATTTTTTTCACCAGCTTCCTCGTAGGATCTTTCCCCGCAATTATAAAAGGAACTTTAGCTAACGAAAAGACTTTATTCACCAACCATAAGACTGCTTTTTCATTTTCTGCCACTGACAGGTTTCCATGATAAAGGCAGTAGTTCCCGACGCCTTCCCGGCCAGTAACGATTGAGAACGGTATAAAAACGGGGAGGTAGCCTGTTGCTTTCTTGTCCAGCTGCTCGCGATAATAGACTGCATCATTATTTGATACGGCGACTATTGGCAACTCATTCGGCAGTCTCTGTTCATATTGTCTCAGAAACACACTTTCATTCAAATAATATAATTTTCTAAAGAAATTTTTTTCGCTTTGGAACAACTTGCTGTAATAAAGAAATTCCACGTTATGTAACCGTAAGATCACTTTTCGTCCATTTGCAAGTAGTCGCTTTGCAAACGCTGTGCAATGAATTCCTTCCATAATGACCGGGTGTTCATCTTTCAGCAGATTTTCCAGTAAAAGGGGATTTGCTCTCGATTTTACGATGTAAGGTTGTGTAACGGAAATGGCTTTTATACCACGGTATCTTTCATAGTAATGTACATCTTCACAATATTTATTTAGTTCCCCTGCTTTACCTCGTCCATATTCAAAGCAATGTAATTTGATCTTTATTCCTTCCTCATGCAAAGCCTTTATTTTATAGAAAAGATCAACGACACCGCCATAATTCACGGGCCAGGGCACATCATGACAAATAATATGGAGTGTTTTATCGTTGTTCATTAAAGATTTCCTGGTAAAAATTTATCAATTTGCTTTTTTCTTTTTGCCAGTTCAATTCTTCTTTTGCTGTTACGCAATTTTGTTTTAACTGTAAATAAAGCGCTTCATTGTGTAAAAGTTTGTTGATGGCCCGGGAAATAGTCGAAGGTTCAAGATCATCGATCAGTTCGGCAATCTTATATTGGTCATTTATTCTCTTATATTCGGGATAATTCATCGTGATCTGCGGTACACCAGCGTGAATGTAATCAAAGAATTTGTTAGAGAGTGATAAGTATTGGTTCAGGCCGGTTTTTTCGAAAGGATTGATGGCGATGTAGGATTGCGCCGTTTTCTTTTTTAGTTCTGCCGGCGCGAGCATTCCAAAAAATACAACCTGCTCCGCCAGGCCATTTTCATCAACGACTGTTCTCATCTCATCAATAAAATTCCCGTCACCACAAACCCAGAGCGGCGCCTTTACATCTTTCATTGCTATAACAAGCTTATTCAGTCCCCGGCCTTTGTTTATAGCTCCCTGGTAAAGGATCACATGTTCAGAGGGTATTTGTTCTTCGTATTCATTAAGAACAGGGACATTCCGGATCACATCATAATTCACACCATAATTCTTCCGGAATTCTTCAGCAAGACCTTCGCAAACCGTATATCCATTTTTAAATTTTGGGATCATTCTTTTTTCAACCCGGTGCCAGAAACGATAGATGTTGGGCCGGCTTACCACCTCATCCAGTTGCGAGAAGAATTCATGTGCATCATACACTCTTTTTATTCGTTTCAATTTTGAAATATAATAGCATGGGAGAATTGTATCCA
>DASTIZ010000242.1:0-4084 GCA_035717045.1 Chitinophagaceae bacterium | reverse complement strand
GTTCGGCGGTCATGAAGGATATTGCGCATGGGTGAATATTTGATATGCTGTAAAACTAATTAATACTGAGGTGCTTTAAGCCCGCAAATAAATACAATTGAGAATGTGTGAATAGAATGTGATTAACTCTGCCTGCTAGTTTTCTTCTTCCTTGATCACTGATGCTACTGTCTGTTCAGACTTTGATACTTCCTGGTCGTAAACGATGCGGACCCTCGCACTTTTTGTTTCGGAAGAACTCAATGATAGCAGGTGGCGGTTCTTTCCCGCAGTGATGATTAGAATAGCCGTGTTTGGGGGAATACTTCCCAAATTTTCTGCCACCATTTCTATCTCATGGAAAGTGTTGTTTAGGTCAATTCTTACATAGGTTGTGAGAGGCTTTGCAGTAAGCCGTTGATGTGTCAATACAACTTGTTTGTCTACCAACACGGTGATGGAGTCGCCATCTACCTGGGCATTGTCGTAGAAGTCAAGCTTGATGTTTCCTGTATCAACTTTTATTTCCGGTATTTCTTTGAATGCAGATTCTTTTATTCGTGTTAACACGATTGAACCCCCATCACAACTTTGTGCTGATCCCAATACATTTCCATTCCAGTATCCTTTCAACGTTTCTACTTTTCCTTCGCGACTGTAGACAAGCTCAAAGTTCTTTACACAGATCACGCAACGCTGGGGAATGTGATAGGTTGTAACAATGCCTTCCTGTACGCTTAATTTTTTTGTTTCCTTATCAAATTTCCCTTTAAAGTTCTTCTTTACATAGTTATCAATATCCTGGTAATGGTAAGAGTCACCGGCAACAATTTCGCCTTTCCCGTTTATCTGGAGTTCGATATTATTCTCCGGAAAACAACCCCGCATGCTCAAAGTGCCTTTCCAATAACCGCTGACATCCTGGGCAACGGATTGAAAAGTGATTGCTGTAAGGAAAAGAGTTAGTGCCAGAAGTATTTTCACCATCAAAAATTAAGACAAAAATTTCGCCCGAAATGTGAAAATTCTATAAAAGGTGAAAATTATTACCAACAAATGGTAATAAGTGTGGCCTGGGGGGCCAATTACTTCCGGCGTAAGCTTAAAAAAGCAATGGCTATGACGACAAAACCAATACCCGTGATCGTGGGTGGAAGAATTTTATTTGTTGTCCCAAGGTAAACCATATAAATGCCAAGGAGCATTAGCAAAGCTGCTGAGATCAGAAGAGTTGAATTCCTGTTCATGGTTTGGTTTTTTTATTTTCTAAAGAAGAATTAAGTTCGGAAAAAATATATAAATGAAAATTTCCTCGCGCCGTAGCTTTTTAGGTAACCTCGCCCTGACGATGCCGTTTGTTGCCTCGTTACAGTCAACTACTAACTTCGCTCAAAAAAAGGACATGTTCATACATCAGGTCTATTTCTGGCTAAAGAAGTCCGGCAGCAAAGACGACAAAGCAAAGCTGGTTGAAGGTCTAAAGAAACTTTCAAAAATAAAAACGATAAAGAGTTATTATATCGGGCAGCCTGCTGCTACCCGCCGGGACGTCATCGATAGCTCCTATGATGTAAGCTGGTTATTATTCTTTGACAATGCAGCTGACCAGGATCACTACCAAACTGATCCGATCCATTTGAAGTTTGTAGAAGAATGTTCTCCACTCTGGACGAAGGTAGTGGTGTATGACAGCGTCGATGCAAATACCTAATGAAATTCACTTTCTCCAATTGAAAATTGAACATTGAGCATTGAGTATTGAACATTGGATTATAAGTTTATTAGAAAATGTTCAATGCTCAATATTCAGTGCTTAAGGTGAGAAAATAACCCTTTTGTGTTTAATAACCCCAGGCTTTCATTACAGCCAGATCCTCTTTCGCACATTCAAGCGGAGTTTTGCCCTGGTATGATTCCTGTTCAATGATATAGTGAACGCCTTTTGTCGTCTTCCTTACATAGTCAATGACTTCTTTCAGATTCACAATGCCTTTCCCCAGTATAGTGCTTTCATATTTTTCATTTCCCTCCGTCGCTTTTATTTCGTCTTTAACATGAAGTGACGGGAATCTGCCGGGGTACCTGTTCACAATATCCTTCGCGTTGGCGCCTCCGTTGTAAAGATTACCCGTGTCAAGTTGCTGAATCACCAGGTCAGGGTCAGTACTTTTCAACATGATATCATAAAGTACTTCACCATCTAATTTTTCACTGAATTCAAAATCGTGATTATGATATCCGAATTTCATTCCCCATTTTTTACAAAGCTGCCCGCTTTTGTTAAACACGTCCATGAATTTTAATAAAGCATTGCGATCTGTCCGGTACCGGTTATCCAGCCAGGGACTGATCACAAATTTCTGACCCATGATCGCCGCGTCTTCCACGGTATTTTTCCAGAGATCAGTAAAGTCTTTTTTTGTCTCATCCCAATGTTGAGCACCCATCACCGTATGGCCGCTTGGCATTTTCATTCCAAGGTCATCCAGTATTTTTTTGAATTCATTGGGAGTATAATTATAAAATTTCCTGTTGTTGTAGCTCGCATGCTCAACATTCTTATAACCCATCGCCGCCAGTTGTTTCAAGGTACCAAGCGCATCTTTAGCCATGTCATCTCTTACTGAGTAAAGCTGGATCCCCACAAGTTCAGCGTCAGCAATATTTAAATTGGCCAAAGATATTTTTGACAGCACAGAAGTTCCCGCTAAGGCAAGGGTAGAACGTTTTAAGAATGATCTGCGTGAATTATTCATAACACTAGATTTTGTTTAAATGAAGAATTAAGATAGGATTTTCCGGCGAAATCCAAATCCGGTCTGAAATTAAATATAATCCTCAAAACCGGTAAAGGTAATTGGATGAAGGGCTTACCCGTTTTTTATTAAATAAGTCTTGTTTTGCAGCCATCTTTATTTTCTTATTCTGACGAATTAGCGTTTCTACGTCAGTAATAAAGGTTACATTACATGGGTGCATCTATTTGCATATTAAATTTCTTAAATGTCAACAATTCTTCAGATCGCAAACGCAGACAGGAACTTAAGTACATTAATCCGGGGATTGAAGGCAACCGATCTTGAAGAAGTTTTGAACGGTGTGGGCCCGTTTACCATTTTTGCTCCGGTAAATCTGGCCTTTAGCAGGTTACCAGCCGATAATTCCTTTGATGAATTGATCAGAAATGGTGATAAAACAAAACTTTCAGACATTCTTACTTACCATGTGATCGCAGGAAAAAAAATGTTGCGGGATTTTCGCAATGGCCAGACATTGAAAACGATCAACGGCAAAGATGTTGCCATCAGTGTCAGAGATGGGGAGGTAAGTATCAATGGGGCCAGGATACTTTCCAAAGACAGGCAAGGGTCAAACGGCGTCATTCATTCTGTTGATGCGGTCAATCTGCCGGCTGAATAACCTCTTTGGCTAACCATTAAAAGAGCCTTTTATAACATGGAGACTGAAACAATTGTACAATTTGTTTGGTTTGAAACCGCCGGTGATAACGTTCAGTTTATGTCCCACTGGGATGAATATTCCAGAGAAATGAAAAAAGTGCAGGTAATAAAGCTTCAGCAGGAAATCGGCAATAAAAAAAATGCAAGATATTTATCCCAGCATTCCTGTCACCAGGATGATTTCAGGTTTGTCTTTAAAAAAGGAAGAAGGTCGGCACAGATCCCTGAACTTGAAATGAGAGTGAGGCAATTAGGTGGATACACGATAAGCCAGGTCCAGTGTAAGCGTGCCTCCAGGAAAGATGAAAGCAAGATTTTTGCCTTTATAACAGGGGCTGCAACGGATATCGATGCCTTCCGGCAACTCTCTCATTACCGGTTTTTGAATATTTATGAAGCCTATTTTGAAAGCAGTAATTACAATTACATCCTAGAATTCTTTGTTGAGACCAGTTATGCCCAGGAGTTCATGGAACAACTAAAGTTGCAAAATTGCCATCTCGAGTCCGGGATGTATAAAGAGTGCTTGTTGCAGGGAGTTAAGTAATTTTCTCACTTCAGTTTATTTCCAATTCATTTTTAGACGGGAGTTGTGGGAACCTGTTGTGCGGTTCTGTTTGATACCAGAACACAACCGAACTGAT
>DASTIZ010000241.1:0-3023 GCA_035717045.1 Chitinophagaceae bacterium | reverse complement strand
CCCAGCCCGGTTCCTGCTTCGTTTGCGGTGCCCCTGGTCGTATAAAAATTATTACTCCGTATTTTTTGTAACGCTTCCTGGCTTATTCCTTCGCCACTATCTTTAATATAGATTTCAACTAAAGATTTATTCACATTCACCCCGGCGGTAATCACTCCTTTTTCCGGTGTGAATTTTATCGCATTTGATAAAAGGTTACGGAGTACAAGATTTATCATTTCCTTATCCATGATTCCAAATACTTCCTCCGGTACTTTTATCCCGATCGTAATTTGCTTCCTTTCCGCCTGCAATCTCACCAATTGCACAGCATCACGCATTAACTTCCCCATATCTACCCTTTGCAGGTAAATGATTTCCGACTCCATTTGTGTCTTCACCCATTGCAAAAGATTATCCATTAGTTCAACGGTGTAATTCATATCATTCACGACCTCGGGTATCAGCTTTTTCAATTGTGCGGGCGATATTCTATTTTGTTCAACATCGCTGAAAAGGTTTCGGATTGCATGCATGGGTGCTTTCAGATCATGAGAGATGATGCCAAACATCTTATTTTTTACAGCATTCAGCTCGGTCAGTTCCCTGGTTTGCCTTTCAAGAAGTGTCGCATTTTCCTTTATCTTATCAGCCTGTACCTGGATCTGTATATTCTTTTTGTTCAAGTGCTCGTTATTCCGCAAAATACTCAGGTAATAAATCGAATTCTCATTCTTTATCAGGTACAATCCGTAAAAAATAAAAACAATAGCAATGCCTTCATTAATAAGGTAAAGTGTTTTGTTGATAGTTTCCAGTTGGTAATAGAAGTCTTTTAAGACTATGGACAGCACAAAAAAATTGATCATGGAAAAACTGATCGTAAAAATCATAAATCCCTTGTCTTTTAAGAAGAATACAGCCAGGATGCCATATAGAATAAAATACAGGTTCAACCCGAGATGAACACCGTTCATAAAAATGAAACCGGCCACAAGAGGATGTAAAATAAAATACGCGATCAGCGCCGACTGGTATTGATATTCCCTGTTAAAGTACAATACAAGCAGGCAAACGATTACCGGCAAGCTGGCTAGCATACAAGCCCAGGCCGGGAACTCGCGATGAAGAACACAGGTGAATAAAATGAATATGCCAGCAATAAACTGAAAAAAACTGATCTGGTTGAAAACACCCAGTTTCACTTTTTCATATTCATCGAGTGTGTCACTGTAACCGAGTGATTTCACATAATAAAAAAATTCAAAAACAGATCGTTTAAATGAAAGGGGGAATCGTTTAATGCGAGGCAGGGTCACCTTACCTGGCAAACGCAGTATACGCTGGTAGCTTATCTCCATGGTTTTTCAAGGTTGGATTCGGAACCAGTAATATAATAATTGTTTTACTTGAAAACACTCAATTTAGCCCGTTGATTTTTAAGCTTTGGTAATTTTTCCATCCCTCGCCTGGTATAGTTTCATAGGATAAATCCTGATATATTAAAAATTTCTATTTCTTTGTGAGCAAACTAAGACATTGAAAAAACGACCAGATTACATTTCATGGGATGAATATTTTATGGGTGTAGCATTGCTTTCGGCAAAAAGGAGCAAAGATCCAAGCACACAGGTGGGCGCCTGTATTGTAAACGAAAAAAACAAGATCGTGGGTGCGGGGTATAATGGATTGCCCATTGGCTGCGACGATGACGCGTTTCCGTGGCATAAAGAAGGTGAATTCCTGCAAACAAAATATCCTTATATCTGCCATGCAGAGTTGAACGCGATCCTCAATAACATTGGTATGGATCTTAAAGGATGTAAAATTTACACAGCCCTGTTTCCCTGCAATGAATGTTCGAAAGCGATCATCCAATCAGGCATTAAAGAGGTCATCTATTTATCGGATAAATATCATGGCAATGATATTTTCAAAGCATCCAAGATAATGCTGGATACAGCGGGTGTAAAATACCGTAAAGTGGAAGCCCATATTTCTTCTATTGAATTGTCGTTTGATGAAACCAGGGTATAGATCCCCTGACTGAAGTATGGATGGCATCCTGTTAACCATTTTAATAATCGCCATTTTCGGCTTGATCCTGTCTCTATTTTTCAGGAGGAAAAAGAAACATATGGTGATCGGACCCATGCCGGGTAACTACCGGCGACTATTAAAAGAACTTGTTCCTTTTTATGAAAATCTTGATGACGACAGGAAGCAGGAGTTTGAAAAAAGGATCCAGCATTTTTTAACGAGAACAAAAATCACCGGGGTAAAAACAACCGTTGAAGATATTGACAGGGTATTGATCGCGTCAAGCGCTGTTATCCCAATTTTTAATTTTACGGGTTGGGAGTATGTGAACCTGCATGAAGTATTATTGTACCCGGATTCCTTTGATCATGATTTTCAGCAGGAAGGTGCATCCCGGTCAATTATAGGAATGGTGGGTAGCGGGGCGTTGAATCATGTAATGATCCTTTCTCAACATGAACTTCGCCAGGCCTTCACTAATAAAACAGGCAAAACCAACACGGCTATTCATGAGTTTATTCATTTAGTAGATAAGACAGACGGTGCGATCGATGGTGTGCCGGAATTTATTTTGGAGAAAAAATACATTTTGCCCTGGCTGCAGCTAATGCGAAAGGAAATTGAACTGATAGTAAAAGATCGTTCGGATATCAATACTTATGGCGCAACAAATGAAGCGGAATTTTTTGCCGTGGTCTCTGAGTATTTTTTTGAACGCCCGAAATTATTGAAAGAAAAACATCCCGAATTATATGCATTGCTATCCGAAATTTTCAACTCCCCGGAAAACAAATGACCTGCTTATTGATCATTTTTCTCAATCTCAGATTGAGCTAACTTAGAGGCTTTAAAACAAGCTTATGTCAAAATATTTGCTCGCTTCTACTTTTTGCCTGCTCATGGTCACTCTTACTAAGGCGAATAGTCGTTCTGATACATCAGCGGTGTTGGGTCGTTGGGATATAACCATGACTATCGGTGCACGACAATTTCCTTCATGGCTT
>DASTIZ010000240.1:0-13281 GCA_035717045.1 Chitinophagaceae bacterium | reverse complement strand
ACCCATCAACACCCACCAGGTAACTGCTACTGTACCCGGCCGAGCGGGCGTCTTTACCAATGATCTCAATCACCAACTGATTGATCCCTTTTTTCATTTCCACCTCGCCAAACGATATGGCACCAGTGGCTTCTACCTGGTCACTATAACCATCCACCAGTGTACCAACCACCTTTCCATTCAATGCCGTTCGGAAAATGCCATAGTCTCCGGCGCGTGTAAAAAATCCAACCAACTCATACTTGCCGTCAGCAGGCGCCGTAAGGGGAATGGTGAGCTTATCACCGGGTTTTGCTTCCACCCACCAAAGCTGCGCATTACCTCCCCACATGCCATTAAAACCAGTCATGCTTTGATTACGAAGTTCTCCGCCTGTGACCGTTGCAGTTCCTAAAAAACTTTCTGCTTCGATCGTTGGCCTGGATGATTGCGAAAACGGGAGCAGGTTTTGAGCCAATACCGGGAAGCTCGTATGCGGATGCGATTGATACCAGTAAGCAACAGAAGAATATTCCACCCCCGCCATATCATTGGTACCACCATGTTCGATATCAAACTTAAAACTCTTCTTAAATGGGATCGGGTCTTCGATATGCCAGCGATACGTATTGATCCGGCCGGAATCATCTTTTACGGTAATACCATGATAGGGTGCCCCATACTCACCGGTATCATAATACCATCCCGATGAAAAATAATCTTCAGTGCCGGTGCCAATGATCGATGGTTTTTTTTCTCCATCTATATATACCTGTTCATCACCTTCCAGGTAACCGAGTTGTCGCCCTCGTTGCGGCTGCATCGAAAGCAAGGTGCCAACATAATGTCCACTACCCGTTGTTTCCAGGATGGTAACAGGCTTGCCTTGCTGTGTACGCACCTGCCGGTATTGCGCATGAAAATAAAGTGCATTGTCAGGCAAGCGGTCATACGTACGGATGTCAATGTTGTAATAGAAATTAGTTACCGGTTGTTGACCCCGGTTCTCGATGGTGATCCGGGCACTCCGGTGAAAAGGCATTGGCCAGTAAGCGTTGTATCCGCCACTGGTCATGTTGAGCGGCAGCGATATAAAGTCTTTCCATTTTCCGAAACCCATTCCAAAAAAATCCGACACGGGTACTTCTACAGATGGCGTTGTCTCGCCATCCCAGTAGCAACGCATGATCAGCGATCTGTGGATCTCCACTACATTTCGGGGTGCGATCGTGAGCCACCAACGACGCACTACGCCGGCGCCTTTATGATCTGCCAGCACAAGAGTTTCTCCGGGTGCGACCCTTTTGAAATCTGCATTATTTCCGGATTTGTCATAGCTGGAATAATGGGCCAGTCCGCCGTTCTTGGCGAGAAACAGGTCTCCAAGCGGTCCTTCCGACTGCGCCTGCGAAGAGCAGGTGATCAGGACCAAATTGATCGTACAAAATAATTTCCGTGGCATGAGGCTATTTTTCTTGATGTAGGGAGCCGGTTCTGATGAAAAAACAAATCAATATGCTTCCCCCTAAATGCAAATATCGTCTGTTATTGAAAGAAATAAACCCGATCACAATGTCAGTAAACTGCATCCCCTCAAATCACTTCCATCCATTCTGCCCAAAACTTCAAAACTATTATCAGGATATACTTTACCAAGATCTTCTGTCGCTATGAACGAACAACTATAAACATTGGCAAGATCAATTATATTAATCGCACCTGTTATACTTGTAAGTGGTGAGCGTTGAACTCCCGACTGACTGCTTACTGCTGACTGCTGACTGCTGACTGTTGACTGCCCACTACTGACTGCCCACTGCAAACTGTAGACGGCCAAAGGATCCTCTTCATCTCTTATCATCACTCTCATCCAGGCCGGGCAACTAAACTTTCCCTCTTTTACGGCATAAGCCTGCGAAAGCAATTCGGTCATTCCATACTCTGAATGAATTTCATTTTTACCAAATGCTTTTTTAAGCCGTTCATGTACTTCCATTCTTGTCAATTCCTCTCTCTTTCCTTTCATGCCGCCGGTTTCCATGACCAATGTATTATATAATTGCATGGGAAATTGCTCAGCAAAATCAAGCAAGGCATAAGTTACTCCTATCAATAAGGTTTTTTGTTTCGCTTTCTCTAGTAGGGCCAGCGTATCTCTTAATCTTTCAAAATCGGCAAGGTAAAACCCGCTTTGAGGATGCGCGGTTTTTTCAATCAGCTTTTCAACCATGAATACAAGGGATGAATTTCCTTTTTCCAGGTAAGATGGCAATAAACCCAATATGCACCATTCACCGATTTGTCCATAAACATTTTGAAATCCCCTGGCAAAACTTTCTGCATAAAGCGATATATCCTTTACATGGTGATGACTGTTCGTGCCCGGCGTCGTGCCGCTGCTCTCAAATATTGCTTCTGCATTAAACTTTCCTGTTTTTATTTCGTCTGTCTTAAAAAAGCTGATCGGGAGAAAAGGAATGCTTTCCAATACATCAATGGTTTCTGGTCTTATTCTAAGAGCGTCAATAAAAGTGCGGTAAACAGGATTGGACGCGTATTGAAAACGAAAGATCTCCAGGGCAAGTTCCCGGAAGTTATTCTCAGAAACGGAAAATATTTTATCATGCCATTCACAGCTCATTTACGGGCAGGTATCGGTTTTAATCTTAAATTTGTTTACAACTAAACACAACATATGAAGACTTGGGTATCACTTCTTACCATCATTGCACTTGTAGTCACCGCCTGTGGCAAAGATAGGTTCCAGACCGTACCTCAATTAAAGCTTAAATCAAGAAACACTGACATCGTTCCATTGAATGGTACTTTAATATTAAATATTGAATTTACCGACAAAGAAGGCGATGTTCGTGATTCATTGCTTGTTGTGAGAGAAAGGCTCAATGTTAGAGGTAGAATACAATTACCCGCCAGCCCTTACGGCATTCCTGATTTTCCGCATACTGATAAGGGTGAATTTGAATTATCTCTTAATTACCAGTTCGGGCTTGTTTTTGGATTAGGCCCTCTTCGTGTCCCCGGAAGCAATCCGATAAGAAATGAGGTCGATACATTAAGATTGAAAATTGTGGCCAGAGATGCAGCCGGTAACAAAAGCGACACCCTGGTAGTCGATAATGTATATGTAAGCCGTTGACAGGTTTGAATAGCTTTCTCAAAAAAATCTTTGACCTCTTCTTGTTTACCAGCCTGTTTGTTTCATGCTGTGCGGTTGTAATGGTTTACCAAACCTACACTCTGATCATTGGCAAACCGGTCAATCGTTATTTAGCTATGTTTGTTTTTTTTTCTACAGTTTGCAGTTATAATTTCCACTGGGCGTTAACGCCGCATATGCTGGCGCCATCTCATCGTTTGGAGTGGGGCGAAAAACACAAAAACTATCATTTTCTTTTATCGTTCGCTGGTCTTATCGGAGCGGCTATTTGTTTTTTCTTTATAAAGGAGCACTGGTTTTATATAGGCATTGCAGCCGTTCTTACTTTTTTATATTCAGCACCAAAAATTTCTTTTCCACCCTTTCAATGGCTGAAAAAGATCGCGATCGGAAAAACCATATTCCTTGCCATGGCCTGGACCTATGTAACCGCCATGCTTCCCGTTTTGATAGAAGAAAGTTCCATTTCAACCAAAGCCGTTTTGTTTGTCCTTAGCCAGTTCTTTCTCATTTATGCTATTTGCATTCTCTTTGACTTCCGTGACCGTGAAGATGATAAAGCTGAGGGCATTCGAAGCATGATCACTTATTTTAATGAAAAAGGAATTGACATCCTGTTTTCTTTATCTGTTCTCATATTTATCACAGGCACCTTTTTATTAGGCAATGAAGGCATACAAGGACGCCACATTATGTTTTTGTTGGTGCCGGCAATCATTCTTGTCCCCGTATATAAATATGCCAAAAGAAATTTTTCTGATTACCTCTACTATTTTGTCCTCGATGGACTGATGATGTTCTCTGGCTTATTATTATGGCTGGTGAACAGGTTTTAATTACTTTTGAAAATCATAAACGTTACTATGGCAAAGACTAAAAGCAAACAATCAAAGTCGATTCTTACGGATGATTCATTTTCATTTTTCAAAAATTACATCAACAATGCATCACCGGTTGGCTTTGAAAGCAGCGGGCAAAAACTGTGGCTTAACTACATCAGGCCTTTTATCGATACAACTTTTACAGATCCCTATGGCACGGCCGTGGGAGTCATAAATCCAAATGCGCCTTTTAAGGTTGTGATCGAAGCGCACGCCGATGAGATCAGCTGGTTTGTAAATTATGTGAATCCGGAAGGGTTACTATATCTGAAAAGAAACGGCGGAGTTGATGTGCAGGTGGCTCCGGCCCAGCGGGTGATCATTCATGGAAAGAAAGGCCCCGTAAAAGCTGTATTTGGATGGCCGGCGATCCACACCAGACTGAATAACCCGGATCATAAAGAACCCACACCAAAACTTGACAACGTCTTTTTGGATTGCGGTGCCAGAAACAGGAAAGAAGTTGAAGAACTGGGTATTCATATAGGGGCGGTCGTTACATACAATGACGGATTCGACGAACTGGCCAATGAGTATTACGTCGGTCGGGCATTTGATAACCGTGTCGGAGGTTTTATGATTGCCGAGGTAGCGAGACTTTTGAGACAGAACAGGAAAAAGTTGCCGTTTGGTTTGTATGTTGTAAATGCCGTGCAGGAGGAGATCGGGTTGCGCGGCGCTGAAATGATCGCAAGAAGAATAAAACCCGATGTGGCGATCGTAACCGATGTCACTCATGATACAACAACTCCAATGATCAGTAAACATGTTGAAGGCGAAATTGCCTGCGGTAAAGGCCCATCACTCGCTTACGCTCCCGCAGTACATAACAAGTTGTTGAATTTTGTCGAAGAGATAGGAAAGAAAAAGAGAATACCGGTACAATGGCGCGCATTGAGCAGGAGCACAGGCACCGATACCGATTCATTTGCTTATTCAAACGATGGATGTCCGTCCGTTTTGATATCAATTCCTTTACGCTATATGCACACTACGGTAGAAATGCTGCACAGGGATGATATTGAAAACACAATAAAACTGATGTATGAAACTTTGCTGGCACTAACACCAAAGACAAATCTTAGTTATTTTGAGAAGTAGCGACCTCGATCTGTTCATCTTTTCGTCGGGCGCAATCAAAAACAATATTGTGAGCAACATCTTTGAGATAAAGGGTCTTTTCATCGATGCCGAAATAACTCACCCTGCTTTCCATTAATTTGATAAACCAGCTTTCGATGTCATTATCCGGACAAGTGGTCAAAGCTGTATCAAGCATTTTGAACTTAATGGTGGGTCCTTTGATCGTATACTTACCACTTAGCTTATTACAGCCAACATAGGCATTGAATAATGTATCTCCATAAAATTCGATATAAGCCTTGCTGAAAGAATCGGGGACTGCTTTGGCCTGTCTTCTCATTACATTGATCGACCATTTACCAGTGAACCTGGGACTTAGGTCGGGCATAATATAACCGATCTCGGTTTCATAATAAACAACAGAATCTGTGCGAAGCGTATCACCAACCACCTGAAAGATTTTGGGCTTCTTTTCTTCAGGCTGATTCTTTTTACCTTTCGGTTTCTGCGCAATGGCAGAAGATTGAAAAATAAAAGCAGCTATCAATAATATGATACATGATAATCGCATGATCTTCGTTTACTGGTACGGGAGGAATTTCAGAGGGAGGAAAAAGGTAAAATTATCTATTCTTTCTTACATCACCAGCCAATCTTTTCTCCAAATTTTCCCAATCCGAAATATTGATTAAGCTGCAGGTTCAAGCCCAATTGATTATAGCCGGTATGGTTTTGATAATGGGTTCTTGCATAACGGACGGCTAGTTTTTTTACGATCAACCCTACTCCCACCGAAAACCCATTCAAACCATTCGTAGTATTATTGATGTTCAACTCCTGACGTAGAAGATGGTTGTAGGCGATCGTGATCTCCAGTTGAGGTATGGGTAGAATCTGCGATGCCAATACAAAATGACGAAAGATCTTATCAAAACTGAACTTGCCGGTTTCATTTCTACCAAAATTCTCATTGTCGAATAAAGTGTCATTATACCTGATGTCGAATTGGTGAAGATGATGTGCCGTGATGGAGAAAGATATGGGTGCATTCTTTAGTGTCTTAGTTAAACCCGCCTGCAAATCAAATGGCAACTCTTCGGCTTCAGTTCCTGCATATTTTTTTAATTGATAACCCATGTTCTTTACAACAACCGATGCCGAAAAAAGAGTTGCAGTATCCAAATACAAAACGCCAGCATCCAGCGCAATTCCGTTTGAGCGGTAAACGCCATAGTTAGAAGAAATGAATTTCATGGCGGTGCCATATTTCCATTTTTGAAGGTAAGTGCGTGAAGCGGACACTTGCATCATCCAATCGGTTGGTGTCATTTGTCCAAGTATATTTCCTGAAGCATCCGTTTCATCGATCCTTCCATAATCAAAATAGGTAAGTCCCCATCCAAAATTTGTTTTCAGCTTTTCCTGACGGTATGCAAGTGACAGATGCCAGGCATTGATTCCTGCATAAAAGCTATTGAATACGGCATTCATTTGTGTATGCATTTCATTTTTCAACAAAGCAGGATTGTTAAAGGCTAATCCCACATCATTGGATGTCACGGAAACGTTCACACCGCCCAACGCGGTTAGTTGCGGTGTACCCGGGAGCCTCAAAAAATTAAATACGGAACTGCCACCGATTGTTTGTCCCAACAGGCACGAAGAAACTAAGGTCAATGATATCAGGAATGCAATTCGCAAGAAGCTAAGTTGAGGAAACCTGGCGTATAAAAGAAATTCCCCCGGTGAGGCCGGGGGAAGATCTATTTCAAACCCTTAAAACAACCAACATGGAGAAATTTGTATATATTCTAATAACACAAAATACCCATTGAGGTTGCCTGTCACTAAAAATTTTTTATTCCAGCGCGTGTTCCAGTACCTGGTTCATAGTCTTTACGTAGCGGAATTTTAACCCTTTAATGAAATCCGGGTCGATCTCATCCACATCTTTTTCATTCTGAATACAGAGGATCACTTCTTTAATACCCGCACGTTTTGCCGCCAGCACTTTCTCTTTTATGCCCCCGACCGGCAGCACCTGGCCCCGAAGCGTGATCTCTCCTGTCATCGCCAGAAACGGCTTCACTTTTTTTCCTGTATAAGCGGATGCCAGTGAGGTCATCATCGTAATGCCCGCACTGGGACCGTCCTTTGGAACTGCTCCTTCCGGCACATGCAAATGGATATTTCTTTTTTCAAATAATTTTTGATCAATGCCATATCTTTTTGCATTGGCCTGCAAATAGCTTAACGCGGTGCTTGCACTCTCCTTCATCACGTTTCCAAGATTACCCGTGATCCTCAATTCACCTTTACCCTCGCTAAGACTTGACTCTATAAACAGAATATCACCTCCCACATATGTCCAGGCAAGACCGATCGCAACACCCGGCATATTTGCGGATTTGTACAGGTCATTGCTGTACTTCGGTTTGCCAAGAATTCTTTCCACATCATTACCTGTAACATTGGTTCTTACTTTATCATTCAATGCCAGTTCTTTTGCCTGGTTCCGCATAATGGATGCCAGATGCCTGTCCAGTTCCCGGACACCACTTTCCCTTGTATATTCCTGGATGATCTTTTCGATCACCTTTTCATTAATAGTAAAATTTGTATTTTTTAAACCATGCGCTTCTTTTTGTTTTGGAATCAAATGCCGTTTCGCAATCTCTAATTTTTCTTCCACAGCATAACCACCCAATTCAATGATCTCAAGCCTGTCTCGTAATGCCGGCTGGATGTTTTGAATATTATTGGCTGTTGCGATAAACAGCACTTTGCTCAGATCATATTCAAGCTCCAGGTAATTATCATAAAAAGTATTATTCTGCTCCGGATCCAGCACTTCAAGCAGTGCGGAAGAAGGATCGCCACGGAAATCATTACCCACTTTATCGATCTCATCAAGGATCATTACCGGGTTTGACGTTTTTGCTTTGCGAATGGATTGGATAATTCGACCAGGCATAGCGCCGATATATGTCTTACGGTGTCCGCGTATCTCGCTTTCATCGTGCAGGCCGCCCAGGCTTTGTCTTACATATTTCCTTCCAATTGCATTCGCAATACTTTTACCCAACGATGTTTTTCCAATACCTGGCGGTCCGACAAAACAAAGGATGGGGCTCTTCATATCGCCCTTCAATTTCAGTACAGCAAGGTATTCAAGTATCCGTTCTTTGATCTTCTCCATACCATAATGATCATTATCCAGTACTTTCTTCGCCTTTTTGAGATCATACTTATCCTCGCTGTACTGACCCCAGGGAAGATCGAGCATCAGGTCAAGATGATTGTAAACAACAGAATAATCCGGTGTTGTGGGATGCATTCTTTCCAGCTTTTCAATTCCTTTCTGGAACAATTCCCTGGCGGCCTCTGTCCATTTTTTAGCATCGGCCTTTTTCTGCATCTCTTTCAGTTCCCTCTCATTCGCATCACCACCCAATTCTTCTTTGATGCTTTTCATTTGTTGTTGCAGGAAATAATCCCGTTGTTGCTTCTCAAGTTCCGTCTTTGTTTTTGCCGTCACTTTGTTTTTTAATTCGGCAAACTGGAGTTCACGCTGGAGCATTTTCATGAGCATATCCGCTCTTTCCCGGATATTATTTGTTTCAAGCAATTGCTGTTTCTCCTTAAGATCAGCACTCAGGTTACTGGATACAAAATGTATAAGGAATGCGGGGTTTTCAATGTTGCGTAAAATGATCGCAGCTTCTGCCGGGATATTCGGTGAAAGCTGGATGATTTCAGCTGCCGTCTCTTTTATGTTGGCAACATAGGCGGCAAAATCTTCGTCTTTCGGCGATTCTTCCTCCCTGATGATCTCAATGTTTGCTTTAAAATAAGGATTATCCGAAGTAATGCTTTTTATCTTAAACCTGTTCCTTCCCTGGATAATAACTGTAGTACCTCCATCGGGCATCTTGATCAGTTTTACGATCCTGGCAACGGTCCCAATATTTTCTATATCAGTCATTCCCGGATCCTCAACGCCGCTGTCTTTTTGCGCTACCACACCGATCAATTTGTCAGCCTTGTAAGCGTCATTTACCGCCTTTATGCTCTTATCCCTGCCGACGGTGATCGGTAACACAACCCCCGGGAACAACACAGTATTGCGAAGTGGTATCACGGGTAATTCGTCCGGAATATCAGTCCCATCGCTGGTTTCATTATCACTCTCATTCAAGGGAATGATCGGGATAAAATCCATTTCATCTTCGTTCCGCTGGAAAAATTTTGAATCGTTCATTCGTTAGTTCCGTTTTTTGACATCCTGACACAAAAATGTGGAAGGCGGTAAAAATACATCCAGATTCTATAGTTGTCAAGTATTGTACCATCGTTTTCACGGTATAATAGCGTCACTAACGGTTATTAAACCCAAACAGGCAAAATTCAATGCCATTTGAAACAGAATGGCGCAAAGCGCTTGGCAGAAAAGGCTCAGGTTTGCACTAAACTAAAAATGCGAAAGACTCAAGTTGAGGCTTGAATCTTGAGTCTTAACCCAATCAGGATCCGAATGAGTAAACTTGTTAAGTCCACCCCCACTTGAAAAATTGTTAACAGTTGCAGTGCCTCCCCCGTCCCGACCCAGTCGGGAGGGAAAATGTGCAGTCCTTCTATCTGATCTTTGAAACGCTTGACCACCCAAAAACACTAGTGCTGCCCTCCGATCTTTAAAGAAATTATTAGCGCCTTCTTTTTCGCATGCTATCAATAAAGAGCAACTTTAAAGAATACCAGCGAAATACACAGCGCCTATTTGAGTTTCAAATAACACGAAGCAAGCTGTTCGTCCTATCAGTTCGATAAATAAAGTAATTACAAATTAAATAGACAGTTCATGTGCGTGGCCCTGCGAAACCGGCGGCCTGTCCCAGACGCGATCGGGGAAGCATTCGGTTTCGCCTTGTCCCGATAGTTATGGGGATTTCTTTGTTACTTTCTTTGTTACTTTCTTTGTTACTTTCTTTGTTTCTCCGGTCCGGGGGACAAGACTAAGAAAGTAAAGATGCCTCCTCAGGCAAAAAGTAAATAAAACTCCTTAAGAATAATTTTTATTTTATTTACTTTCTTTTGCTTGTGCAAAAGAAAGTAACAAAGAAAAGCACACCGCCAATGATTTACGGCCATTGGCGGCGCCTTGATTAAGCTTCAGTGCTACTGTTAACTGAGCTAAACAATTCTATTCATCGACATATCACAATCTTAACGACGAAAGATCTTGCATCGTGATTTATGGTGAACCCGAAAGGCGCTGTGTTCCGTTCTTCCATTCATCAAACTTACAATGTTCCTTCAAAGGAACGGAACAAGGCGCTTGACCACCCAAAAACAATAGTGCTGCACTCCGATCTTTAAAGAAATTATTATCGCCATCTTTTTCGCCTTTTATGAATAAATAGCAATTTAATCAAGATTCAAGGCTCAGGTTTGCACTAAACTAAAAATGCGAAAGACTCAAGTTGAGCCGTGATTCTTGTTTCTTGAATCTTGAGTCTTAACGCAATCGGGGGATCAAGTCGAGCATAGTATTCGAAAAGCATGATGCAATGGACTTCGAACTATCACTCCGATACGCGATGGAATTACAATTACGCGGAGTGCTATGTGCGTGGGCCCGGCGAAACCGGCCGCCTGCCCCGGACTCGATCCGGGGGAGCATTCGGTTTCGCCTTGAATTTTCTTTGTTACTTTCTTTGTCCTTTGGACAAGACAAAGAAAGTTTAGATGACTGCATTGAGTCAAAAAGAACAGACACCGCCAATAAAAAAAACCTCCCGAAAAATCAGGAGGCTTAGCTTCAAGAGATATATGATTTAGAGAGATAATCCGACGGACAATTGTATTGCCTGGCTTTTCCATTTGTCTTTATTATCGATATCATTGATATTGGCAAGCCCGATCACATAACGGCCATTGAGATATAGTTTCGCCAGCCTGACCTGTGCGCCACCGATCATAGCAAAATCTCCTTTCTTAAATGCATCACCACCATTTTGCAAAAACGTTCTGCTTTGATCCATCAAAACGCTGAATGCCGGACCCGCCTGGAGATATATCGGGCCAAGCAATTTATAGTTGACTAAAATTGGAATGGAAAGATAGTTGAGCTTTACATGACTTTGATTTGAATTGATGACATTCTCATAAACGGATTTGAAATTACTATCAAGGCTGGTTGCGTATTGGTTAAAAAGAACTTCAGGTTGGATAGAAAGCTTTTTATCTGCTGTGAGTGTGATCTCGGCAAATCCACCGAGATGATAACCATACCTGAATTCGTCTTTGAAAGATTTTCCCTCAACTTTTACAAGATTAGTTCCGGCTTTTGCGCCAAGGCGGAATTGGGCCGATGCACCGTGCATGGTAAGCAATGCAATGGCCATGATAGCAAGTTTTGTTTTCATGTGTATATGTTTATTGTTTGGAAGGTAAAACTTCAACTATAATGCCACCGGCATTTGAGTGCTGTTAAAATCTTTACAATACAATGACTTAACTATGACCCGGGGAAATTTATTGCAGACGAATTGATAACAAAATGTAAAAGTATCAAAAGATAACACCAAGATTACAGGAAACCAGCGTGCTGAAATTCCCCTTCTCCGTCGGGAAATAATAATCAAGGACCAGCTGCGGCTGTACGAAGAATTTACCAATTGAATATTCTCCTCTTAAGAACATGGTAAGCGATAACGGCTGAAAATCCAACTGGTCATCGAGATAAACATTCTCTGAATTATACAAAACGTTAGCGCCAGTGCGGAGGATGGTAGCGTACGTGTTTGCTGATTGATTGAAACCAAATTTTTGTGTGCCACTGATAAAAGACAGCTGCGGCGTAACCCTGAAGTGATCTTTGTAAGAGAAAACTCCCAGCCAGTAAAAATCATGTCGCAGAGATGTAATAAGGGAGAAATCCGCGATGGATTCAGTAGAATTAATTCTGGTAATACCATTGCGACGCAGGCGAAGATCCAGGATCTGCTCCTCTCTTTCCATGTAATCAGTACGGCTGCCCCAACCATAACTTAATGCGATCGTTGGTTTTACCCACCATTTGCGATAGGTAAAGTATCCATATATCTCATTTTGCAATGGAGTAGTGTAAAAAGGCAATGAGTCCTTAGTAAAAAATTTTGTATAGGTGATCCCTGTAGCAAGATCCTTATTCTCTAAATAATCATAACCGGGACTTATAGCGACCTGGTAAAGGTCTAGCTTATTATCGTGCTTAATGATGTTACCTGTTGCCGTTAAGCTTAATCCATCTTTATGATAAAACCCGATCGTAGGTGTATATGTAAAACTCTTTTTCGCCTCAATAGTTTCTAATGATTTACTTGTATAATTATAAAACCCCCGGCCTACGGCTATACTTCCTAATATATAGCTGTGAGGTGACAAGATCGAATCGAGAAATGATTCCATATCCTGCAGCAAAAGATCATAGTCGAAGGTTGAATCAACAGGCCAATCCTCATATTTATCCTTTTTCTTTTTTGTGCTATCGGCGGAAACCTGGCCAAAAGAGGCCATGCCCCAAAAAAGCAGCGGCAGTATCGTGACGATCTTTTTCGACATGGTGCAGTGGTGCCGGATAGTGTTTATTTGGCCAAATATTTTCAAAACCTGTGACTTATAAATGGTTAGTAAGTTTAATACCCATCTTAACAGACCTGAAAACGTAATGCATGGCTGCTTTATTTAATTTATTGACGGGAAATCTGATCAAACCAGCTCAATAACCGTTATTTCAGGCAAAATACCCACCCGCCCGGGATACCCGATAAACCCGAACCCCCGGTTGATATATAACTGCTGGCTTCCCTCGATGTAATGTCCCGCCCACTGCCTGTACACATATTGCACCGGGCTCCATTTAAAACCCGGGATCTCGACGCCAAACTGAAATCCATGCGTATGCCCTGCCAGCATAAGATCAATATCCCGGTAGTTCTTCCTGACCTCAGCATCCCAGTGTGAAGGATCATGGCTCATGAGGATCTTAAAATGAGATGCATCGACACCCTCATAAGCTTTTTGCAAATTGCCGTAACTCCTGAAAGATTTGCCGCTGATATTCTGAACCCCGATCAGCGAGATCTTCTCGCCATTTTTTTCTAATTGCGTGCTCTCGTC
>DASTIZ010000239.1:0-2955 GCA_035717045.1 Chitinophagaceae bacterium | reverse complement strand
CTCCCAAGAAAGATTGTTTCGCAAATAAAGTTGTTGGATCAAGACCATTTCCCGGCACCGTAATGAAGCGTAGTTTGTTCAGATCATCATCTTTATCCAATGAAAAAAACTCGTAAGTTGGTCCCAGTGTCAATGTAACTTTTTGTGAAAATCTTTTCCTGATCAAAACTGAAATATCTCCAAGGCTATATCTTGCCCTGTAATAGCGAAAACTTCCCGGCTTACTTTTATAATCCACAGGTGCATCGCCATAGCCAAAAAAGTTGGTCGTATTATTGGGAGCCTTTATATCAATATCGGTTAAAAGGTCACCTGTTTTTCCAAACATGCTGATATATTCTGAATACCAGCGAACATTAAAGGCCTGTGTCGAAAACGCATATTGAAAAGTAAATTGGTGCATGTTCTTATAAGGATCTTTGCGGAATCCATGCCTGATAAATTTCAGTGAAAAGCCGAGATACAGTCCATCATCACGATTGTAATTAAACGAAACCATTGGTATCACCTGGTTGTATTTATAACCTAAGCGGTTAAATGAATTTACCAGGGTATCATTTTTTCGTTTATCTCTCAGAACGCCCGTCAATTTGTTATTACCATCTTCGGTATCATAAACAATATTTCCACCGCCAGAACCTTTGTGTTCAAATGAATCATCACCTTCACCACCTATCATCCTGATCTTAATCTTATCATCACTGCCGGAGACCACAAACCTGTCATCGCCGCCAAATCCATATAGATTCAATTCTTCGGTTACCTGCGGATCAAAAGTTCTGTCATACATCAAAGAAGATTGTTCCCCCTCTTTTGTGATCTTATAAACCTTTAGCTGCACAGAACCATCATTATTTCGGGTCACATCAAACAATTCTGTTTTGTCGCTTCCGGTGATACTTACATGTTCAGAAAGAAAACGGTAATACTGCATCACTTCACCAGCCAGATATTGGCGACGGGCTTTTAATTTTTCAATGATCTCATTCCACCGCAGATGTTTGATCTCATTTGGCTGCAGGTCAAGGCCTTTTTGTATAACGTCATCTGTCATCTGCGAAACAAACTGGTCCACCGCTTGTTTCCAGTCCTGCTCATTTAATTTATTTAGAAAGAACCGGTCCACATTTCGCGCGGCGAAGTTGAAACGATTTATGTTCTTTGCCTGGACCCTGAAACCCTGCAGCTGTGGCAACAACCAGGGCCATTTTGCAATACCAGGTAACAGACCTTCATTGATAAAAAAGGCCTGGTCGCGGTCGCGGGGCACGGGATAATACAATTTGCCTTTATCCTTGTCAACGGCTCCCCAAAGCCACTGGTCTTCATGCCGGTCAAGATCCATTACAAACATATCCAGGATCCTTGCCTTTAGCAGGGCCAGTTGGTCCACTTCGTTATCGTTATCATCCTTTAATTTCTCCACGACTTCTTCGGTGTCAAAATCTTTTTTTACTGAGTCAGGAAGTCTTATTTCCAAAATAGCAAGCATATTTTTGAATTCATCGCGGAATTCTCCCAGCTTCGGATCGTCGGGAATATAAACGAGCCTGATCTTGCCGGAAGGAATTCCTGCAGCATGGGAGAAGACAGGAATTGACGCATTTGCGTATGGATAGGACGCTGACACACCATCGTTAACCAAATCCGCCGCAGCTTCACTTTCCAATTGTCCGGGAAGCGCTTTCGCAGTAATAAACTTTTCTACCGAGCGAAGAGAATATTCTCTTCCATCCGGATCCTCCAGGCGAAGATTCTTTGTTTGTTTTCCTCCCCCGCGCTTGACCGGCGTTAAACCCCCATACTCGGTTGACAGGTTTATAACCGGGACACGGATGGGAGTTTTCCATTCCAATCGATAGTTACTGCCCATCCAAAATCTTTTTGATCCGTGGGTTTTAAATTTGGGATTTGCAGCCGCGGTCATTGAATCTGTCTGGGATCGTACTGCAAAAGGAACAATGAAGAGAGTAAAAAACAAAACTGTAGTGACCAAACAACGGTGTAAGCAATTCATGTAAATGGTTTAAATGAAAAAATGGACTAAATGGTTTTCAAGGATAAGTTCCGGGCAATTACAAGGGATCAACTGTGTTCGATTGGATATTAGATTTAAATGTACAATGTTTTAATAAAAGTAAAAAAACTCCAAATTCTTCAGATTGATCCTTTTTCGCAAAATACAAGTTATCTAAACCGGTTCAATTAATATTTAGCTGAACTTTTGCGTAACTTGACCATCCGATATTATTTGAGGCAAGTTTCTGTGTGAATGAAGGCCTCCTGAACCGGCAAAACGACATCAACGGCACGGTTTTTTAAGTGAAATCTATCAATCGCAGCAGGCCCCGGCCCTGCGATTCTAACCAAGGCTTAATTTTTAAAATGGCAATGAAAAAATTTACCGGCTTTTGTATTCTTCTTCTCGGCTTTCATATTTCCCTGATTGCACAGACTGATACTATTCTTCAGCGGATCGTTTTAGTAGGTGATGGGGGTGAGTTGACAGCCGAAAAAATGCATCCGGTAGCACAAGCTATAAGACAAGTCGTAAACCTTGACAAGAAAACGACCGTACTTTATTTAGGCGACAATTTATACAGGACAGGTTTACCTGACGACCAGACCGCAGAGTACCAGGAGGCAAAGGCAGTGCTCGATTCCCAACTATCTGTGGTAGAAAATACCCAGGCAAGGGTGATTATGATCCCTGGCAATCATGATTGGCAAAATGGGGGCCGGGACGGATATTCTTATATTATTCGTGAACAAGTATATGTCGACCTGTTGAATAAACCCAACGTCCAATTTTATCCAAAAGATGGCTGCCCCGGTCCGGTAGAAGTTGCTCTCGGCAAAGACGTGGTGCTCGTGATATTTGACAGCCAATGGTGGCTGCACCAATATGAAAAACCCGGCATTGAATCAGATTGTGATAGCAAAACTATTGAAGAA
>DASTIZ010000238.1:0-4077 GCA_035717045.1 Chitinophagaceae bacterium | reverse complement strand
TATTTTCAAACACGTTCAACTTTTCAGTCCTGCTTATAGCAAACACAAGGGGGTTATTCGTAAAATTATTATTGTGGATAACATAATCCCTGCTGCGTGTGTCACGGTTCTTTGCATAACCCCAATCGGCTGGTTGCTCTTTTCTTCCCCAAAGTCTTATTGCTTCCTGATTATCGTAAAAAATATTATGATGGATCCCATTCTCCTGCCCATGCTCAATGGCAATGGCGATCCTGTTTGCACGAAAGTGATTACCGGCAATGACGGTATTGTAACTATATCCGCCCCAAATTCCGTGATCACATTCAATCATCCGGTTATCCAAAAAAGTATTCCGGCTAAATGTTGCTTCAATCCCGTTTGTCGGGGCAAATGAAAAATCATTCTTGACCAGTCTATTGTCATTACAGCCGCCTTTACCGCTATCCATGGTTGTTTGCCCCGCCCAGAGAAAAAAGCCATCGCCGCTATGTGTTGCTGAATTTCTGTAAAAATAATTCTCATTACTTTGTTCATACACTAAAATGCCGGCGCTATCCTGGCCACGGTTATACACCCCATGACTATATCCACGAACATTAAAATTGAGCTTGTTATAAGCGATCGTATTAAAGCAGCTTCGGTACATTCCAATACCCAATCCGGAGTTGAATGAAAAATCATTGTTATAAATTTTTCCATAATTACAATTGGTCATCAACAAGGCATTTTGCCCACCGGTAACTTTTGTATTCCTGATATTCATCGAATCACAACCACGCAGATATATGGCAGCACCGTAGCGCAACCATTCATCCTTTTCGTTTTGATGATGGCTTAACCAATCTGATATATCCTCCTTTTCCTGGGTGCTATTTAAGTGCTGTCGATAATTATAACTAAAATCACAATTATCAATTGTAAGCTTAGTAACGTTGCGGGCAAGCAGGGCCACTTTGTACCCTCTTGCTTTCAGATTTTTAATTGTAATATTTTTTCCACCTTTTATGACTAACGCTACACCAAAAAACTCATCCGGATCCTTTTTAGTATTACTTCCCTTCAAAATAGCATTGTTAAAATCTATGGTAATATTGTTGCCTTCAATTGTGATCACCGATCGCGTCATTGACGTGTCGGCGTCGAATTTATAGATTTGCTTTTTAATCTTTATGGAGCGGGAGATCTTCATGCCTTTTGTCAGCAATTTTTCTCCAAAGGAATCCTTACGGACCTGGCAAAAACTACATTGATAAACAGCCATTATGAAGGTTAAAAGGAGAATTTTTTTTGTCATCATTTTGAATTTACTTGCAGCCGGTTTTACAAGCCAATCTTTAAATTATCCATCCCTTTTAGAAACGGAAAAAAGAAATGACAGAAGCGGTTATTAAAAAAGAATCTCAAACGATAAAGGTATTGAAACTGCTGTTGAAAATCGCAGTCACTATTGTTTGCTTCTGGTATATTTCGCGCAAAATAGACTTTACAAAAGCAAAGGATGCCGTCATGCAGGCTGATTGGTGGTGGTTATTTTTTGCAGTTGCCTCGTTTGCCTTTTCAAAATTCCTCGCTTCCTTCCGGTTGAATATCTATTTTAAAAATATCGGTATTTATCTCACCCACAAGCAAAACCTGAAGTTGTATTGGTTGGGAATGTTTTATAACCTGTTTCTACCTGGCGCTATCAGTGGCGATGCCTACAAAGTGATATTGCTGACAAGAAAATACGATGTGAGTTACAAAAAAACCACGGCCGCCGTTTTGCTCGATCGCTTTAGTGGCTTGCTTGCATTAGGATTGATACTTTCCATTTATGGGGTTCTTGTTTTGGACAACAAACTTTATGACAGCGTATTGATAAGTGGGGCTGTTTTAGCCGTAGTTACCCTCTACCTGGCAGTACGATTTTTCTTTAAAGATTTTCTACCGGGCTTCTGGCCAACTTTTTTTTGGGGTATTGCCGTGCAGATCTTCCAGGTGGTTTGCGTGTATTGTATACTGATGGGGCTTCATCTCCCGCTTCATCAAAGTGAATGGATATTCATATTCCTGGTTGCGGCCGTGATCACCGTGATCCCTATTTCGTTGGGTGGCGGGTTAGGAACCAGGGAACTTGTATTTGTGGAAGGAGCCCGGTATTTCGGGCTTGATATGCATGTAGCACCGATCATCAGCATCCTTTTCTATCTTTCCAACGCACTGTCATCGGTTTGGGGTGTTTATTTTATCTATCATGATCCACTCAAAGACGAAAGTCCTGCCTGAGCGCTATTCAACCCGGAACTTTGCAGATCACTTAACTTTGACCGTTCTCCATTGAATGCAATACAATCAGCATACATATCTCTGGCTATTACTTGGGTTATCCATCATTCTGTTGTTTCCGGGCTTGGGGAAAACTCCGCTCTGGATCTATGATGAGGTCCGGAATGCAGAATGCGCAAGAGAAATGTACGAACGTGGTGATTGGATCGTTCCTACTTTCAATGGAGGATTAAGAACATTGAAACCACCTTTGCATTATTATTTCATGTTCGGCGGTTTTAAGATTTTCGGTGTTACTGAATGGGGAGCAAGATTTTTTTCCGCTGTCTTTGGTGTATTGACCATTTTGATAACTTATTTTTTTGTAGAAAGATATTCATCACAAAGACAGGCATTCATTACATCGCTTGTTTTGCTTGGATCAACTCATTTCTTATTCGAGTTTCGCATGTCTGTGCCTGATCCTTACCTGATCTTACTGAACGTTGCCTCAATCCTTACAGCCTATTCATTTTTTGTTGAGAAGAAAAATTACTGGCTTTGGCTCTGCGCAATTACAATGGGATTGGGAACGTTAGCAAAAGGGCCGGTTGCGATCGCTTTGCCTGGTGCAGCCATTCTTATCTGGCTGCTCTGGGAAAAAAGATTGAAAGAAGTCTTATCCTGGCAAATTTTGATCGCCGGAATAATCATGTTCGCCGTTGCACTTCCCTGGTATTGGCTGGTGCATAAAGAAACAAACGGCGAATGGACCAGGGGATTCTTTCTTCAACACAATTTTGGACGTTTCTCAGAACCTATGGAAGGCCATGGCGGTCCATTCATACTGGTTCCGTTAATTGTTTTACTGGGGTTATTACCGGCGTCGATTCTTACCGGCGAATCATTCAGAAAGTTCAAAACCAATTTCAGTGATTCCTTTTTAAAACTCGCTCTTTGTGTTGTTGGAATTTTTATTGTCTTTTACAGTATCAGCAGCACCAAGCTTCCCAATTATGCAATGCCTTGCTATCCTTTTCTTGCGATCATCCTTGGTAATTATATAAACAAAGCATGGTCCGCAAGGACTCCTTCGGAGGAAGCAGATAAGTCAAGGATTTATCCTTTCATTATTCTTCTTATCATAAATACAGCTCTGCCGATAGTTGCCTATCTCGGAATTAAAAATGAAGTAAACACGAAGGGAATGGAAAATGTGGCTGCTTTTCTTCTGATACTTACTTTGGCAGCCATCATTGCATTTTATTATGTGTCAAAAAAGAATTTTAGAAAAGCAGCCGGTTTCGCATTCGTTCTTTATTCAATTTTTCATATCCTGTTTTTCAACTGGCTTTATCCCACCCTATACAAGCAAAATCCAATGTCAAAAACAATTGATATGGTAAAAGAATACGACAAGGTCGTAAGCTACCAGATCTTTCACCCCTCTTACACTTATTATTTACCCGAAAGAGTTCCTGTTTTCAACAACCTTGATTCATTAAAAACCTATTTACTTGCCAATAAAGCAGCGGTGATCAGTCGCAAAACCTTTGCCGGGGAATTAAGGTCGATAGGGCTACACGAGCAGGCCGCTGTTCACGACCTTTTTGAAGGAAACACGACCGTGATTTATTCACATCCCCGTTAGCTGACCACACTTGTTAATTTTTATTAACCGGGAAAATAAATTTGGCCATCTACGAAACTTTCGTAGCTTTACGAAAATTTCGTAAATATGGAGCCGCTTACACATGTTGAAGAAGAAACCATGCAGGCCGTCTGGCGTACCGGCGAAGGCAATGTGAAAGCCTTTATGGAGCACCTGAATGAAAATATTCCTTACACCAC
>DASTIZ010000237.1:0-4575 GCA_035717045.1 Chitinophagaceae bacterium | reverse complement strand
TTAAAGAATCAAGCAGTGCCTGTGTTTGCAGGATCTGATCCTTTGTGTAATCCTGGTGCCTTTGTAACTGTTCGAGATCGGTTCTTTTTATGTTTAGTTCCCGTTCACGTAAATGCAGCTCGTCAGCCAAATGTGTACGCTGGTTATCCCTGTTCACCTTATCGTCTTCGATCTGCCGGATCGCACGATTCAGATTCTGAATTGACGTGTCAGCAATAGCCACTTTTTTTTCAGCCTCAAATTGGTTGCGTTGAACCTGCTGGTAACCGCTACGCAAAACATCCAAAGCAATCCTTTTTTCATCCATTACTACCCTCCTGCCATCCATTTCATCTCTGTATTGCTTTAAGTGCTCATTCATTCCCTCCAGTGCCTTTGTCTCTTCCTCCAATTGTGTACCCGTGAATGTGATGCTTTCTTCGATGCCCTGTTGTTGCCCTTCGGCTTTTTGTAAGAAATCCTGCAAGCCGTCTTCTCTTTCCTTTAAGTGATCCAGTCGTTGTGCAGCAAGGTTTTTTTCGTTTTCCTTTGTTCGCAAATGCTGTAGCATTTCATTGAAAGCTTGTTGCATTGCCTGCAACTCTTTTTCCTTTTCAATGAACAAAACCTTATCCTGTTCCAATGCTGCTTCATCACCGGCGATCTCCACTTCCAGTTTTATTTTCTTGTCAGTTTCTTCATCATGCTGCGTATTCAACTCTTTGTACGTGACGTTAAAACTTTCCAATGCTGCTTTAGCCAGTTCAACGCTTACTTCACGATATTCTTTTTTTACCTCATAATATTTTTCAGCCTTCTTTGCCTGGCTCTCCAGGGTTTTAAGCTGGTTATTTATCTCGAACAACAGGTCTTCGATACGGGCAATATCCTGTTCGGTTGCATCAAGTTTCAGCTTCGCTTCTTTCTTTCTTGTCTTATAAATCGAAATGCCGGCAGCTTGTTCAAGCATCCTGCGACGGCTGTTTTCTTTATCCTTTATCAGGTCATCGACCATTCCTAATTCAATGATGGCATAAGAATCCGTGGATATCCCGGTATCCATGAACAAATTCTGGATGTCCTTCAACCGGCATTGAACATCATTCAACCGGTATTCACTTTCGCCACTTTTATAAAACTTGCGGGTAATGGTTACGGTGCTGAATTCAGTTGGTAACAGGTTCCTTGTATTCTCAAAAGTCAGGCTCACTTCGGCCAGACCCGAAGCCGACCGGCTCTTGGATCCATTGAAGACAAGGCTGTCGAGGTTTTCGCTTCGGAGATGACTGATCTTTTGCTCGCCAATGACCCAGCGGATGCTGTCGACGATGTTAGATTTTCCGCATCCATTAGGGCCGACAATCCCGGTCACGTTATCGTCGAAGTTGACAACAGTTTTGTCAGCAAAGCTTTTAAAACCTTTAATTTCAAGACTTTTTAAGCGCACGGGCAAACGTTTTATAGCGGCGAATATAACCTGCAAAACTCATTTAAATAAGAAGTACTTATTCACAGCATTGCGTTAAAATTCGGGAAAAGATTTTTTGGCCTGGTCTAACGAAGTCCTGACGAACTCGCATTAAAGCGGGTTTGGTTCATGATTTATGATTCCTTACAAAGCGATGCCGAACATCCGCAGAACTCCCAGCCCTGGAATTGTACTCCACAAGTTTATACTGTTCTGTATTTTTGCCGTTCTTATCGTTATGAAAAAAGTGATCCTTCCCTTGTTGTCCATTAGTCTGTACCTATCGGTATATTCACAGGTTCCGTTGAAGCGAACAGACAGCATTGTAAATTCTATTGAATCTAAACAAACCTTGACCCTTAACACAGTTTCTGATACGTTCGCGACCCAGGGTTCAAAGCTTTTGACCGTTGAATCGGTAAAATTTTATTCTTCAAAGAAAAAGCTGGCCAAAGTCATTTTTTCGGGCTACTATCATCAGAAGGATTCAACCCGCCATAATATCCCGGCGGATCACGATGTATTTTATTTTAGTAATGACGTATTGATCAAAGTAATTTCTAAGGATTTTGATCACACCCCACCAAAAGATTTGCAGTTTTACCTGGATGAAAAACATCGGAAAAAATATCTTTCCAAAGAAACACAGTACTTCAGCAAGTTTGATGGCATAAATTATTTTATCGAACTGGGGTATAATCTCCTGGAAGAATTTAAATTCCTAACCCGGGGTAAATAGTGTCTTTTTTATACCTGCTGAACAATCATCTCCAACCAAATTTTACGTGAGCAAGGATAACCGGATCCGGGATCGTGCCCACCATGGAACCCTGGAGAAAGAGCCTTGACAGATCATACTTACTCTCTTACAAAATTTTACACCCTTCAAAATAATATCCTATTTTCGGTTGCTTTTTTGAAACGACTAAAACAACTGATTGATGAAGACAGTGATCATTCCTGTTGATTTTTCCGAGACTGCCCTCAACGCCGCCCGCTATGCCGCGGAAATGCTTAGCGGCAAGCCGGATGCAAGTATCATTCTTTACAATTTATACCATCATGACGATGAATTTGAAACTGCGGGACATTACTTAGATAGCCTCAAAAATGAATTGCTGGCAAAAGGTGATAAGGAGATTGAATGTGTGCGGGAGAAAGGAGATGATCTGGTTGATTCATTGGAAAGACTGGCCTATCAAAAAACGGCAACACTGATCGTGATGGGGATCACGGGTAAATCACCATTGAGACAAACATTGATCGGTAGCAATACATTAAAGATCGCTATGCGCGACGTATGCCCGGTCTTGATCGTTCCAGCGCAAGCAAGATTCAACGGTATAAACAATGTGGCCCTGGCTTCCGATTTCAAGAATGTAGAAGAAATTACACCTGTTACCTATTTAAAATCTGTACTTAATTTCTTTAAGCCCAATCTCCATATTGTAAATGTTAATAGCGAGATACATGTAGCATTAAATGAAGAACTCCGTGAAGAACGAGCCTGGCTTCTGGAACAGTTCCAGGAATACAACCCGGAATTCTATTTTATTACCACATTCGATTTTCACGAAACCATAGAACAATTTGTTCAGGATAAGAATATTGACATCGTGATAACTGTTCCCCGCAATCACGGTTTCTATGATTCCGTTTTCAAAAGCAGCGCCACCAAAAAATTGGCTTTTCATAGTTCGATACCCGTGCTGGCTGCGCATGAATAGTAGCCAATGGGGTGACTCCTGCGAAATCGTTTCATGCCGATATCATTCCTTCAGACAGGTGGCTCGTTGAGATCTTGAAAATATCATGTAAAGTGTTGAAAAAAAGCATGGCTCCGGATTAATAAAGCAACATTACCATTGCTAACACTCATTAGGTTTTACGGCCCTGTTTTTTTAGCTTTGTCGCATCCTGAAAAACGATTTGCTGCATCATTTTTTGCCGTGTTTACTTACCCTTCAGCGGCTCATCTGCACAGATTTTTTTGATGTGGTTTTTGTAAAAAAGATGATATGCGTAATATCAAGCTTATAGAAGTACCGTCTGAAATTGGTGCCGGCACCCGGGGCGCAAGCCTCGGTGTGGAGGCGGTCAAGATAGCTGCCATGGATTTCATGAGCAACTTCTTTATTCATTTTCCTTCCGAACGCATACCGCATGAAAATAAGTTGTTGTATGAACCGATTGAATCACCCTATGCTAAGAGAGTAAAAGGGGTTTATTCGATGTATGAAAAGGTGAGCAAGGCGGTTTCTGAAACAATCAAAAACAATTTCTTCCCGGTGGTCCTAAGCGGTGATCATAGCACTGCCGGTGCCACCATCGCCGGGATAAAAATGGCTAAGCCTAAGAGCAAACTCGGAGTAATATGGATCGATGCGCATGCAGATATGCACACGCCATACACCACTCCATCCGGCAATGTGCATGGTATGCCTTTGGCGATCACACTTGGAGAAGACAATAAGGATTGTGCCGTCCACAAACTTGATGATGAGACAAAAGCTTATTGGGAAAAACTAAAGAATATTGGCAAAGTTTCCCCTAAGGTTTTACCGGAAGATCTTGTACTGATCTCTACCAGGGACTATGAAAAAGAAGAAAAATATGTGATCGACAAGCACAATATAAAAGTGATCACCACAAAGGAGGTAAGGGTAAAAGGTCCTGAAAACATTGTTCGTTCTGTGATCCGCTACCTGGATGAATGCTCAGATATTTATATAAGTTTTGATGTGGATGCGCTGGATTCCACTATTTCACGAGGCACCGGCACACCTGTAGGGAATGGCTTGAGGGAGAGAGAAGTAGAAGATCTTATCAGCAAATTCATGCACAACCGGAAAATTTGCTGTTTTGAGATAACGGAAGTAAATCCGACGCTTGATAAAGAAAATCTGATGGCCGAAATTGCATTTAATATCTTACAGCGAAGTGTGAATGTATTATTGATGAATTGAACCGGGATTTACGGGATAAAATCAGGATTATGAGGATATTTTGGGTATTTGTTTCTTTATTACTAACTACTTTTTCTTTCGCACAAAACGGATCTTATAAAGATTCTGTTGAAGCGTATTTGAAGAAGTATGTAAAAGAACATGAAGTAGTAACAGGAAAGG
>DASTIZ010000236.1:0-8641 GCA_035717045.1 Chitinophagaceae bacterium | reverse complement strand
TTTGAATTGGGAAGCCTGGGTTTCGGACCGGGGATCATTTCAAGAATAAAAATTGGCAGAACGTCTAATCTGTATTCCGGCTTGCACCTGGCCGGAGTTCCATTAGCCGGCAATAATACAAGGTTTGGCCCCGACTCATCCGAGTTCCGGGATTATCCGTTTGGCGGCGGATGGGAAACCAGGATCGAAGAAAGATTAAACATCGGAAAATGGTTAAGTCTTGGATTCAACGCCTATTATTACTGGATACATAATTATGAAGGCTCTGATGGTAAAAGCCACGTCGGCATTTTAAAACCATTGATCACCCTGCGTGCTATCAACAATATGAGTATTGGATTCGAGCATCATGTTTATTATGATAATCGTTTTCTTGACAAAACAAATGAACTACATCTAAGAACAACAGAACAAAAGATCTTCCTGCAATTCTTTTTTGAAGACAAACGACGCTACGGAAGGTATCATTGAGTGAAGCGGGTTCCGGAACCGGTTTGGGATCGTCTCCGCTCACCTGGGACCGCGGCACAAAGCTTGCCTCTGGGTAATAAATACAAGTCTATGATCAGAAAATTAAAATCAGGCGAATACAGGATCTATTCAAGGCGTAAAAATCCAAAAACAAATAAGCGAAGAAACCTTGGAACGTTCGACTCATTGGAAGCGGCACAGAAACACGAGCGACAAATACAATACTTTAAGCGACATTAGAACAGAAAGGACGCCTTTGGATTGACTTTTGCAATTATGCACGGTAAATGAGCGCAGGCGACATCACATTATTGATCATTGCTGAAGTATTACTTACACTGGCAGCCTTTTCAGCGATCATTGCTTTGGTTGTATTTTCCATCCGCAAACCTATTCGCAGACATAAGGGTACCGATATGATGATCTTTGATAAGATCAAACCGGGGGTGAACAGTGTTAACAACAAGATCATGTTATTTATAACTTTCCTCGGTAAGCACCAGTTCTTAATTCCGGCCAATCTTATTCTTATTTTTTATTTCTTATTGGTAACAAACCAAAACTGGTTCTCGATCCGGGTAATCACAATTTCGATAAGCAGTCTTGTGCTTATGTTATTACTGAAACAATTATTTCAACGGAAACGGCCTTTGTCACCCTTGTTAAAGGCCGCAAAAGGACTAAGCTTTCCCAGTGGCCATGCGATAATGGCGGTTACTTTTTACGGACTGCTGATCTATATCTTGCAGCACACGATCGATACCAATTGGCTGAGATCTGTTTCGACGGTCCTGATAATTACGCTGATCATTTTAATTGGATTCAGCAGAGTCTACCTCAGGGTACATTATGCCAGCGATGTGTTGGGAGGCTTCATAATCGGGTCGCTCTGGTTAGTGATCTCCCTTGCTGTAATAAAATGGCTGGAAGGCTATGTTCTCTCTTTATAGCTCGTGAAAGACCGTGCCGGCCTCAGTGCTGTTGAACCAGCTAAATTGTTCATGCAGCTTTACTACATCTCCGATAATAACGAGGGAAGGCGAGCTGAATGCCTTGTCGGCAAAATCCTTATCACAATCTCTTAATGTTGTCATATGCACCTGCTGATGAATGGTTGTCGCCTGTTCGATGACGGCAAGTTTTGTGAGTGGCTTTTTGGAATAGCGCAATAGCAGTTCAACCAGATCACAAATATTTTTGGCCGCCATGTAAAATACCAACGTGTCAGAAGAATTAGCAAGCTGCTTCCAGGTCTCGGGATTATAATGGCTGCTGGGATTATAAGTAAGTATCTGCACACCTTGCGAATGTGACCTTGCCGTTAACGGGATTCCTGCATAAGCGGACGCTCCGGAAGCGGCGGTAATACCCGGAATAATTTCAAACCGGATATTTCTTTTAACCAACGCATTTAATTCATCCAAAATATTGCTGAAAAAAGCCACGTCTCCTCCCTTCAATCGCAGAACTTTTTTGTCCCGATTAGCGTGTTCCACGATAAGCGCAGTTACTTCTTCCTGTGAAAATGAACTGTCATTATATCCCTGTTTCCCGGCAAATAAAACCAATGCGTCCTTTCTTGCGTGTGAAGAAATGATCTCAGGATTGACCAATCGATCAGTAATGATCACGTCGGCCTCAGCTAATCTCTTCTGCAATTTCAAAGTGATCAGTTCTGCATCGCCGGGGCCGGCGCCGGCAAGGGTAACGAATCCTATGTTATTGATTGCTGACATTATTATCTATTATTAATTATTGATTATTATCCAGCGATACACTTTTTTCAGATAGCAGCACGAATAATAATTAATAATAAGTATTTAATAATTTCATTCTTTTATTAAAACTGCGGCGACAGTGCTATTGCTTGTTTCATCGATCAATATAGCGCTTCCGTTTTCGCTCAGTGTCTCATAACCATCATAAACTAACGGGGAAGCGGTTTTTATAGTTGCTTTCACAACTTCATTTAACTTAACATTTCCATCCACGGGTTGCCGCTGCAAACTATTTACATCCAATTTGTATTCCACATTTTTTAAGATTGCCCTTACCTGGCGGCTATTGTGTTGCAACAAATATTTATTGCCGGAGATCAAGGGCTTGTCATCCATCCAGCAAAGCAATACTTGCAGCTCGTTACTCACTTTTGGCACACTTTCAATTTTTACAATTGAATCGCCGCGGCTGATATCTATATCGTCGGCCAATTGAATGACAGCACTTTGTGGGGCAAAAATTTCCTTTACTTCTTTTCCGGCGACCTCAACTGAAGAAACTGTTGTTTCAATATCCTGGGGTAATACCTTTACCTTATCGCCTTTTTTGTAGATCCCACTGATCACTTTACCTGCATAACCTCGATAATCATGTAATTCATCAGTCTGGGGACGGATCACAAACTGCACCTGGAAGCGGGCATCTGTAAGATTTATATCATTATCAATTTTCACTTCTTCCAGGAACTCGAGTAATGGCTTACCCGGGTACCATGTAATCCTGGTTGATCTGTCTACAATATTGTCTCCGTCCAGTGCACTGATCGGAATATAGGTTATATCGGTTAAACCAAGCTGTTTTGCCACTTCGCTGTAGTCGATCACTATGTTATTGAATACGTCCTGTGAATATTCCACGAGGTCCATCTTATTTACAGCAACAACCACATGAGGGATTTTCAAAAGCGATGCAATTATTGAGTGTCGACGGGTTTGTTCTACAACACCCAGTCGTGCATCGATCAGAATAATGATCAGGTTTGCGTTGGATGCACCAGTGATCATATTGCGTGTATACTGCACATGCCCAGGTGCGTCCGCAATAATGAATTTTCTTTTTGGCGTTGAGAAATAGCGATAGGCGACATCAATGGTGATGCCTTGCTCTCTTTCTGCCCGCAGGCCATCGGTTAGTAAAGCAAGATCGACAACGCCATTCTCTTTATTCTTTGTGGATCTTTCCAACGCTTCCAATTGATCGATGAGAATATTCTTGCTATCATAAAGCAGCCGGCCGATCAATGTGCTTTTGCCATCATCAACACTTCCGGCCGTAATAAATCTTAGTAAATCCATAAACACTCCCTGTCCCCCTAAAGGAGACTTAGTTTGCATCAGTCAGACAATTTTGAAAGACCATTAATTATTAAAAAATTTTTCTTTGTTGTCACCCGTTATTCAGTTTACCGTTCTTTGCGACGCTCTTTTCAACTGCAACAATTCTCATCAGCTTCTTCAGCAACCATTTTAAATTGTACCTGGCATTCTTATACTTAATGAATTTCCCAGTCACGTAAAAACTGACCCGGTCTGAGTTCCCCCTTCGGGGGACAGGGGGCCTAGAAATATCCGTTCTTCTTCCTGTCCTCCATCGCTGCTTCAGTTACTTTATCATCGATCCTGGTTTCACCCCGTTCACTTATTCTTGTTGAAATGATTTCATTGATCACTTCATCGAGAGTTTCTGCGTTTGATTCGACGGCTGCCGTACACGTCATGTCACCGACGGTGCGATAACGAACTTTTTTTGTCAGTACCACATCATCTTCTGCCGGCTGAACAAACTCGCTGATCGCCACCAGCTGTCCCTCGTGGGCGATTACCTTTCTTTCATGAGCGAAATATATAGAGGGAAGATCAATGTTCTCATGACGTATATAATTCCAGATATCCAATTCGGTCCAGTTGCTGATCGGGAACACCCGTACATTCTCGCCCTTATGAATTCTCCCATTATAAATATTCCAGAGTTCTGGCCGCTGCAGTTTGGGATTCCATTGTCCAAATTCATCACGCACAGAGAATATTCTTTCCTTGGCTCGAGCCTTTTCTTCATCTCTTCTTGCACCACCTATGCAGCAATCAAATTTAAACTCCTCAATCGTATCTAATAACGTGTAAGTCTGCAGCCAGTTGCGGCTCGGAAACTTTCCTTTCGGTTCAGTCAAACTTCTTTGCCTGATCGTATCTTCAACTTTTCTAACGATCAGTGTCGCTTGAACTTTTTCGACCAGGCGGTCCCGAAAATCCAGGGCTTCAGGAAAATTATGACCTGTGTCGATATGAACAAGAGGGAATGGGATTTTGCCCGGAGCAAAGGCTTTTCTTGCCAGGTGAACCAATGTAATGGAATCTTTTCCACCACTAAATAGCAATGCAGGTTTTTCAAACTGCGCTGCTACTTCGCGAAAAATGTGAATGCTTTCCGATTCTAACTGCTCCAAATAATTTAAATAATATTCGCTCATACCGGTTACTAGTCTACTAACTTAGTGGGTTTGTATTTATAAAAAAAAGCTCGTACTTTTTATTTCCTTATTTTTCTATTTGGCTTGTTACTTCTGCTTCTGTATGAATATGCAAGCCACATTCTTTCTTACTGTTATCTTCCCACCACCAGCGGCCTGCACGAAAATCTTCACCGGGTTTTATTGCCCTGGTGCACGGTGCACAACCAATGCTTACAAATCCCTTATCATGTAAAGGATTGTACGGAACGTCATTCCTGCTTACAAACTGTTTAACCTGTCCCCATGTCCAATTCAGTAGTGGATGGAACTTTATGATCTGGTTGATCTCATCCCATTCCAACATCGGCATGTCAAGACGATTATTGCTTTGCTCCGCACGAATACCAGTGATCCAGATCTTATTCCCCTTCAGCGCTCTTTGTAGGGGTTCAACTTTCCTGATATGACAACACTGTTTCCTGTTTTCAACCGATTCATAAAAGCTATTGGGCCCTTTTTCGCTAACGAACCCCTGTAATGCCATGGCATCAGGATAATAGGCAGCAATGGTAAGCCCATATTTTTCCACTGTGCGGCTCCAGGTTGTATATGTTTCGGGAAAAATTCTCCCGGTGTCAAGTGTGAACACTTTCACCGGGAGTTTATTCGAAGCGATCAGGTAAGTAATTGCCTGGTCCTCCAAACCAAAACTGGTGGAAAACACAATATCATTGGGAAAGCGGCTTGCAAGGATGTTTAATTGCTCTGCAATTTCCTTTCCCTTTAACTCATTCATTAATTCACTTACCAGTGCACTCATGATTTTCTTTTAAACTTTGGCTTCTATGGCAGAGCTACAATCGTTACTTTATAAGTTTGGCTGAGGCGTATAACGTAAGTAAGGTTTTACGATCTTAACACCTTTTTGAAATTTCTTTTGTGCATCCTCGGTGCTCACTGATAATGAAACGATCACATCTTCACCATGCTTCCAGTCAGCAGGTGTAGCTACGCTATAACCGGCCGTTAATTGCAATGATTCCAAAACACGCAGTACTTCATAGAAATTCCTTCCTGTAGTCTGTGGGTAAGTAATGATCAGCTTGATCTTTTTATCCGGTCCCACGATGAATAATGAACGAACAGTTACGGTTTCTGACACATTGGGATGTATCATATCGTAAAGCTGGGAGACTTCACGGTTAACATCGGCAATGATCGGGAAATCAACATTACAATTCTGCGTTTCATTGATATCATTACGCCAGCCAAAATGTTTTTCCAAAGGGTCAACACTTACGGCAAGAACTTTTGTATTGCGCTTTGCAAATTCTTCTTTTAACAGTGCCGTTTTACCCAGTTCCGTCGTGCATACAGGAGTATAATCCGCGGGATGTGAAAAAAGAATACCCCAGCCATCGCCTAAGTATTCATAAAAGTCAATTTCTCCTTCGGTGGTTTGCGCCTTAAAATTGGGCGCAATGTCGCCTAGACGTAGTCCCATAAAAAAGGTTTTTAGTTGAACGACGAAGATAGTCCAAATGCCCTACCCTACCAACCCGGTAGAGTGGCTTTGACAAAATAATAATCAGGGCATATCTGTGAGGTCCACAAGTGTTCGTTTCTCCAGGATATTGAGGGTGGCATCCCGCACTTCGATCATCATATCATGAAGGGCACAATGTTTTTCATCGCAGTTCTTGCAACGTTCATAAAAATAAAGACTTACACAAGGAAGCATCGCAATGGGCCCATTTACTTTCCGGATTATGTCGGCTACCCTTACTTTGGACGGAGGTTTGATCAAAAAGTACCCGCCTCCTTTGCCTTTTTTACTGTCAAGAATACCAATAAGCTTTAGCTCCAGCAGGATATTTTCAAGAAACTTAAGCGGTATTTTTTTCTTTCTGGCAATTTCAGATATAAGCACGGGCCCTTCCTTATACTTTTCCGTTAAATATGACAATGCTTTTAAAGCATATTGTGATCTTTTAGACAGCACTACTTAATAATTTCAAGTGTATAATGAATCGGGGAGTTTTTTCTAAGCATAGCGGCTACACCGCAATACTTTTCCAAAGAGAGGTCAATGGCTTTTTTTACTTTGTCCTTATTCTCTTTGCCGGTTTTAATTTTATAGGTAATAAAAATGTCTTTATAAACTTTAGGGTCTTCTGTAGTTTGTTCGGCTTTTACTTCAATGGTAAATTCTGAAAAATCCACCCTCATTTTTTTAAGAATATCTACAATATCAATACCCGAACAACCGGCAAGCCCGGAAAGTAAAAGTGATTTGGGACCAAATCCATTTTGTCTTGCCCCATCAATTTTGATCTCGTTATGACCAAAGTGGCTGGTAAACTCATGATGCTTTTTCCAAACTGTATTTGTTACTGTCATACCTCATGCTTTTTGTCACGGAGAACATTTTCCAATGTCCAATCAATTCGTTTTTCAAAGTTATGTTTTCGTACGTTACAATTTTGTTTATTGCAGACCTTGCAGGAAAAGGGTAAACAACCATCCACATGAACAAACAATTCCACCGACTCTCCGAATTCTCTTCGCACTAATGAGGACAGGGCATCCACTTCGTCGTGACCTTCCTTTACGTTCAGGTACCAGGGTACGGTAAGATGACAATCAACATGTAAAACAGAGCCATATTTTATCACCCGCAGCTTGTGTAAATCGACCCAGTTCTCCCTCTTATTTATATTCAATACATCGACTATTTTTTTCAACAACTCGACATCTGCTTCATCCATGATGCCGGCAATTGATCTGCGGAGGATTTTATATCCCGTGTAAATGATCATCACTCCGAAAACGATGGCAACGACCGGATCGATCCAGTTGTAGCCCGTGATAAAGATCAATAGCAGGCCCGCAATAATTCCAAACGTAGAATAACTGTCGCTTTGCAAATGTTTACCACTTGCTATCAGTGCCAGCGAATTGTTCTTTTTTCCCTTTCTTACCGTAATGGATCCGGTTACATAATTTATTACGGCAGTGGCTGCTATGAGATATATACCATAATCAAGCTTCTGTAATTCTACCGGTGCGATAAAACTTCTTACTGCTTTATAAATGATAATGGCGCCAGCGGAAGTTATCAATGTTCCTTCTACTGCCGCAGAAATAAATTCGGCCTTTCCATGTCCGTAAGGATGGTTAATATCCCTGGGCATAGCCGATACATACAAACTATACAAACCAATAAACCCTGCTGCTACGTTGACAATGCTTTCGAGCGCATCAGTAAGGATGGCAACAGAATTGGTGAGGTAATAGGCTACGAATTTTGCAAGGAGCAACAATACGGAAATTGCTGCCACCCATTTTTGAAGTTGTAGATTTTGATGTTGCTTATTCAAATCAGCCGGATAAATCAATGCAATATTATCCCGTTCTTTTGAAAACTGCTTTGATCTTTCTCCATGTTCTGAAATAGAATTCCCTGTTCATAAGATTGGAGTCATGCATGGCTTTGTAAGTAAGGAAAATACCAATAGGTAACAGACTGAAAGTTGCCATCCACATACCCGCAAAAGGGGTCATCACGTTCTCCTTCGCATATTTTTCACCGGAGGTATTGAAAAAGAAGAAGAACATAAACAAAAATATGGCGACGACAAGCGGAGTTCCCAATCCTCCTTTCCTGATAATTGACCCCAGGGGTGCGCCGATCAGAAACAAAACAAGACAGGCAAGTGATAACGTAATTTTCTTATGCCATTCGATCTTATGTGCACGAAGCTCTCTTTGTTTTGTTTTGTATTCTGTGCTCGCGATCTCTGAATTCAACACAATTGATCCCACCATAGAAGCGGCTTTCTGATTTACGGTAAATAGATTGCTGTCGGGAATTAATTCATCAAATTTTTTTACGGGCGGTTCCGGACCGGAAGACTTGAGATCATTACTGTCAAGAAATCT
>DASTIZ010000235.1:0-12726 GCA_035717045.1 Chitinophagaceae bacterium | reverse complement strand
CTATCATTCTTCTTTATTGCCTCCTGTATTTTTATATAGTAAATATGGATGATCAAATTAAATCATTAACAGCACTGCCGCATTTTTGGATAGTCGTCGGTCTTACGCTTTATACATCCGTGAACTTCCTGATATTTTTGTTTTACAAATACCTGATCAGCGCAGAATTTACGGCAGAATGGGAATTTGCCATCGATATCTGGAATGTTCACAATCTCAGTTATATAGTACTGATGATCTTTTTTGCTATAGGTTTCAGGAAAGCCAAAACGCACCCGTAAACAATTGTAACATGAAAATTCCGCTACTCGATATCACTTTTATGATTACTGTCGGAATAGCAGCCATGCTTTTACTGGCGTCCGGGTTCTTGCTCTTAATGATGGTGAATCAACGAAAGAAATGGCTCCTGCAAAAAGAAATGAGCGGGTTAAAAGAACAACAGCAAAATCAATTAATAGAAGCTGCGGTAAGAAGCGAGGAAGGCGAAAGACATCGCATTGCCGAAATGCTGCACGATGAAGTTGGCGCTTTGCTATCGTCATCCCGTATTTTTCTTGTGGAAATGAATACCCGGAATCTTTCGGAAGCGGACAAGCACGATCATAGTAAAGTAAAGGAGATGATCGATGAATCGATCCAGAAAGTGCGCAGCATTTCTCACAACCTCCATTCTACGATCTTAAAAGAATTTGGATTAAATGAGGCTATTCGCCATTTTATGAAAACAGTCGCAGGCGGCTCGGTCGTGAACAGCAATGTGTCACTTGATGAGGAATATCAATTGTCGAACGCCGAGACGGACCTGGCTGTTTACCGGGTTATCCAGGAATTAGTGAACAACCTCCTGAAACATGCCCAACCCCGTGTAATTAATATTGCATCATCGCTCAAGGGAGACGAGCTTCAATTCCTGATCTATCATAATGGCAATGGCTTGACACAGGAACAATTTGAAGAACTTAGATTTAAACCAACCGGTCTCGGGCTAAAAAATATTCAAAACCGCATAATTTTACTAAAAGGAAAGATTCTTTTCACAAAATCAGATTCTGGAGAGTATACCATTCAATTATCCATACCTGTAACGATATGAGTAAAGAGACAACGATACAAATCGCCATCGCCGACGATTATAAAATATACCGGGAAGGATTAAAAAAATGTATTGCCAGCGATAAATCACTTGAAGTTATCCTTGAAGCGGACAATGGTGAGGACCTGATCGCCGGATTTGAAAAAAACCTGCCCGATGTTGTGATCATGGATTTGAAAATGCCGATCATGGACGGGATGGAAGCCACGCAAATTATTCGGAAAAAATTCCCGACGGTAAAGATCCTTGTCGTCACCATGTACGAAGACGATAAATTCATCATTCATTTAATGGAAATTGGCGCCAACGGTTATCTTCTGAAAAATACGGAACCTGACGAAATTAGAAAATCGATCTATGCCGTTCATGAAAATGGTTATTATTTTAATGATCTTGTCAATAAGGCCCTGCTTAAGAAACTGGTGATAAAAAATAACATTAAGCCTTCTTTTAACCAAAACGTGGAATTTTCAGAACGGGAACATGAAGTGCTTAAATTGATTTGTGAAGAAAAGACCGCGGCAGAGATCGCAAAAGAGATCTTCCTTAGCCCTCGCTCTGTTGAGGGCATCCGCCAACGCCTGATTGAAAAGGTGGGCGTAAGAAATACCGCCGGCCTGGTCATGTTTGCAATAAAAAATGGCATCGTTACCTGATGCCATTATAAATTATTTTATAGAAGAACACTTATTGCTCTACAATCCCAGCTTTCACGGCATACATCACCAAACCAGCCATACTCTTGGTGCCTGTCTTTGTCTTGAGTTTATCACGGATAGCCTCTACAGTACGAGGACTGAGGTCCACAATGTCGGCGATTTCCTTTGTGCTTTTTTCTTCGCACATTAAACGAAGGATCGTGATCTCTTTTTCATTCAGGTGAACTTCGGCCGGCTTATGGGCATCGGCAAAGGTCTTGTTACGTAAGCCGCTTAATAAAGCCTTATTCGTAAGGTCATTAAAGAAAAATTCGTTTTCGTACACCTGCTTGATCGCTTCATAGATCTTTTCGGCACCACTCTCCTTGGTCAGGTAGCTGTTGGCACCAATCTCCATCATACGGCTGATCATTGAATGATCGTTGTGCATGCTAAGCATGATCACTTTTACACCGGGATAGAGTTTCTTAATCTCGGGTAGGGTAGCTAATCCATCCATGATCGGCATGGATATGTCAAGAAGTACAACATCGGGCTGAATATGCTTTAGCAGGTTGAGCATCTGCATTCCATTTTCAGCTTCAGCCACCACGTGAATATCTTTATGGGCAGTCAAAGATGCTTTCACGCCGGAACGGAACAACGTGTGATCATCAGCAATTGCCACTTTAATTACGTGGCTGGTCGTTTCTGGGTTTTTCATGAGTCGTAATTGGTTTTAAAATTATGATGAAATCGTATGATTCCACCGGACATTGGTTAGTAAATAAACGATTTTTTGTTAAACTTATTTTTAAAATAGTTATCAATGTGCAAATTGTAAAATTCCTGCAACATGTACTATAGTACAAGTCCCTGATTTTAAACTTGTGGGATTTACGCCCCTCATCTAAATCGGGCAAAACTACTCGGTGTAACAATGAGAACTTTACGTCTTGTTCCGTAAAAACCATATTTGCCAGATATGGAAATTTTGCTCTTGCGTTGCATGTGTTGGAAGAATATTTTTGACGCCTGAAAGTTGATTGATCGGACACACCGCATACTTCGCAATCCGAAACCGTCCAATGTCCAAAACCGTCCAAACAAAGAAATTTCCAAATCCTTTGTAAAAACCAGCGCACTGTCTCCGGGCAGTCAACTTTCGTTTTATCTCCTCCGCTACCTTCTTTGTTCATTGAACAATTGATTCGAAATTATAATTCAGGATCCCGGACAAGAATGATTCCCTCAAGCAATCTTAGCTTTTTTATACCGAAGACCTCTTTGTAACCTTTTTCCAACAAAATTTTTTTATGTAGTGGATTTGCATACATCACATAGATACATCGTGGATGTTGTCTTAGGGACTGATCTATTCTTTCTGAAAACTTTTCCATGATGTCCTTATTGAACGGATTAAAAAGAAAAAAGACTTTATCCTCAGCATTGATGTCATAGTTCACGACATCTTTACAATGGATCGTGAACGTTGTACCCGGGAATCTTTCTTTTATTTTATTGACATTGCTCCTGGCAGCTTCGCAAAGTTCTTTTGCAAAATCAATACCTGTAATACGTGTAAACCCATAATGTGCAGCCACAACCATGATTCTACCTTTTCCTGATCCGACATCAACCAGGTTTTTTTCATTGGGAAATAATCTGCGGAAGTTATCGAGAAGATTTTCGAGGATGTAATAATTCAATGCTTCGTAAGCTGAGCTTTTCGTCCTATCGCCTTCTGCGATGGTAAGATCATCGAGGCTTACGGGTTTTATGGTATTAATGTTATACTTCGATCCACGCCTGATCTCGTGCCAGGTAACAAAAAAAGCCAATAGCAAATTCCAGTTAAATGCTACATAGAAAAAATTATAAAAATTGTGAAGGAGTTTTTTCACTGCTCACTGGCACGGAAATCCAGCACTCTCAATTGCAAGTTTCTATTCCCGTTCCATTCATTCTCGTCGATCTTAAAAACAATATCAATTGGTTTTGGCACCCGATGGCTGTCGGGATGCAGTAAATGATATTTGTCAGCCATTTTAAAACCAATTCCTGTGAAAATGATATTATTTTGTTTTAATGAAAACCTGATATGCTCTTCTTTCACAATTTTTGAATAGCCGGTATTCCATACTTTTTTTGCCACAAAAACCGGGCGAAGATTTTCGGGTCCGAAAGGCTCCATTTGCTGAATGATGTTGTAAAAAGGCCATTGGATGTCATTAAAGGTTATCTCGGCATCAATCACAATTTCTGGTACCAGCAATTCCGGATGAATCGTGGCGGCAACGATTTCTTCAAATTTATTTCTGAAGGCGTCGATCTTATCAATTTCAAGTGTCAATCCTGCCGCTGCAAAATGACCGCCATAGCCGATCAAATGCTCACGACAGGCATGAACGGCTTCATATAAATTAAATCCCGGAACGCTGCGGGCACTGCCGGCCGCGTAATCACCACTCCGGGTAAGCACTATCGTGGGACGGTGATAATGTTCGATCAATCTTGACGCAACTATCCCCACTACACCTTTGTGCCAGCCCGGCTTAAAAACAACGGTGGATTTTTTCTCTGACCATCCGTCGCTCGAGGAAATGATCGTCAATGCTTCGTCCGTGATATTTCCATCTGCCTCCTTTCTTTCCGTATTATCGCTGTGTAACATCTCTGCATAATGCAGAGCTTCCTCATAAGTTTCGGCAATAAACATTTGCACCGCTTTCCTGGCGTCATCCATCCTACCTGCGGCATTTATTCTTGGCGCGATCATGAACACAAGACTATTGATGTGTAACTTGCTTGTTAAACCACTTAAGAAACCAAGGGCTTTGATCCCATTATTGGGATTCTCATTTGCTTTTTTTAGACCATAGTAGGCCAATATCCGGTTCTCACCCGTCATGGAGACAATGTCGGCAGCAATCGCAGTGGCAACAAGATCCAGGTATTCATAAGCATCTTCATCCTGCAAACTGAAATGTGCCACTAATGCAGTGATCAGCTTAAAACCGACGCCACATCCGCAAAGTTCCTTGTAAGGATAGTTGCAATCTTTTTGTTTCGGATTTAAGATTGCAATGGCGGGCGGTAATTCCTCATCAGGCAAATGGTGATCGCAAACGATAAAATCAATCCCCAATCCTTTGGCATATCTGATAAGATCGGCCGATTTAATTCCACAATCAAGTGAAATGATAAGCGTAAACCCGTTATCGCGGGCAAAATCAATTCCCAATTTGCTTACTCCGTAGCCCTCACGATAACGATGAGGGATATAAAAGTCAACTTCAGTATGAATCTTTTTTAAGAAACGATACATACAAGAGACGGCCGTGGTTCCATCCACGTCGTAATCCCCAAACACGAGGATTTTTTCATGGGTATTGACCGCACGCATAATTCTTTCGACCGCCTTATCCATATCTTTCATCTGCCATGGATCATGTAATTGACTTAGCTGCGGCCGAAAAAAATCTCTTGATTGCTCAAATGTTTCAATTCCACGCTGAACAAGAATATTGCAGATGATAGAAGATATTTTAAGCGATTGCTTTAACAAATCAGCTTTTTGTTTATCCGCACTCAATATTTTCCAACGTCTTTGCATCAGTACTTTCTGTTGATCACAAAATTGATAAGATCTTCAAGTCCTTTTCTTGATTCATCATCTGAAAACTCGTACAGGATATCTTTTGCTTTGTTGTAAAATTCATTCATTTTATCGGAAGCGTACTGAATTCCGCCTGATCTTGTAACCAAATCCGCTACTTTTTTCACTTCGGAACTGTCGTTATTTTTGTTTTTTATGATGTAAATGATCTCGCGACGGGTCTGTTTATCACAATTTCTCAACGTGAAAATAAGGGGCAGTGTCAATTTTTTTTCCTTGATATCATTTCCTGTCGGCTTTCCAACTTTATCACTGGCGTAATCGAAGAGGTCATCTTTTATCTGGAAGGCCATTCCTACATTTTCGCCAAAGGATCTTAGTTGTTCGGTTTTTCGTTCATCGTTGGAAGAGGACCAGGCGCCAGCAGCACAGGCGGAAGCAAGCAAAGAAGCCGTTTTGTTCCTGATGATATCGTAATAAACGTCTTCACGAACATTAAGCGTTCTTGCCTTTTCCAGTTGCAGCAATTCTCCTTCACTCATCTTTCTTACGGCATCGGAAAGTATATGCAGAATCCTGTAATCATTATGATCAAGTGACAATAGCAGTCCTTTTGCCAGGAGATAGTCTCCGATCAGGACAGAAGCTTTTGTTTTCCATAGTGCATATACCGAAAAGAAACCTCTTCTTTCGGTCGAGTCATCCACCACATCATCATGAACAAGGGTAGCGGTATGTAACAGCTCAACAAGCGAAGCAGCTCTATAGGTACTCTCAGTGATGCCGCCGCAAAGCCGGGCAGAGAGCAACACAAACATCGGGCGCAGTTGTTTACCCTTTCTTTTTACAATATATCTCATGATGCGATCAAGAAGAGGAGCATTACTTCTTGCGGCTTCTTTAAACCTGGATTCAAAGCTCTTAAGCTCATTTTCTATTAATGCAGTTGGTAAGTTCATTGTAAAAGCCAGGCAATATACATATCAAACAAAACATAGCAATCATGACTGTCACTTTCGATGTACGATTGCTTTGTAGAACAAATTCCCCAATGATTTTCAGGCAAATAAATAATATAAAAATTTGGTTTTTAAGCATCAAGTTCTATTTTTGCGTATAATTTGGACATTGTATTCTCTTATCAAAAACTAACTCTCAGTTATGGCAAGCAAAAAGTTCATTCTGTTAGCTGGCATTATTTGTCTGCTGGCATCCGGAAGTTATGCTCAGGTAGGCGCAAGCTACGACTTACAGGATTCTTCCCTTATCCCTTCGAAAAGAATGCCTCAGCATTCAGAGTTCTTAAATGGTACATATAATTTTCCCGCAAAACCACGTAACCAATGGGAAATAGGCCTTAAAGGTGGTATGTTCGCTATAAGTGGCGATGTTCCCGGCCAGACCCCGACATTTGGTTTTGGTGCACACGTCCGAAAAGCATTTGGATATGTCTTCTCTTTACGCTTGGAGTATATTTACGGCGTAGGAAAAGGTTTGCATTGGTTAAGCGCTAATAATTATGCACGCAATCCTGCATGGGCCACTAGGTATGTGGCACCGAATCTTGGTTTGCATCCTGCTACAGCCCAACCAGCATTTTTTAATTCAATCACTGGAGGCCTTCTAACACAGGCTGATGGTCTTGACCGCGTTTTTTATAACTATAAAACAAAAGTTCAAGATCTCTCATTGCAGGGAGTTGTGACTTTAAACAACATCCGGTTCCACAAAGCAAAGACCGGGTTTAACTTATATGGGTTTGGTGGTATCGGCGCCACAGTTTATGATGTGGATGTAAACGCATTGAATGAAAGTGGGAGTCCATATGATTTTTCTTCGATACCAGACGGTACTCATAAAACAAGAAAAGATACCCGCGATGATCTAAAAGATTTGTTGGATGACACATACGAAACACCCGCAGAAAATCATGGCCCGCGCAGGCCAAAGCTCTTTAATAAGACGCTTAAGCCTACCGCAACCGCAGGTGTTGGGGTTGCTTTCAAACTGAGTAACAGACTTAACCTTGCTCTTGAAGATCGGGTGACGTTCACCAAGGATGATTTGCTCGATGGTCAGCGTTGGCAGGAAGCTCCTCTTGGGGTTGCAGCGCTTACCCGTGATTTCGATAGTTACAACTTTTTGTCTCTTGGCTTAAATATAAACATCGGTGCTAAAGCTGTTGAACCACTTTGGTGGCTTAATCCGCTGGATTATGCATACAGCGAGATCCGCAATCCTCGTTTAATGCGTTTGCCAAAACCAGTTTTGCCTGATAGCGATCTGGATGGCGTAACTGACCAGTTCGACCAGGAGCAAACTCCGGAGGGCTGCCCTGTAGACACACATGGTGTATCCCGCGATACTGACGGTGATGGTGTTCCCGATTGTAAGGACAAAGAACTGATCACCCCAACATATTGCCAGCCGGTAGATGCTGATGGTATCGGTAAATGTCCTGTTCAATGTCCGGATTCAACTTGTCCGGGTTGGGGTAATGTAAGACAGGATTGTGCCGTTTCTTTGGGCGCATTACCAAGTGTAACATTTGCCAGGAACTCAGTCAGGCTCAGTGCCGACGCTCAGAGACTACTTGCAGTTGTTGCTGATCGTATGCGTAACTCTCCAGGTTGTAACGTAGTAGTAACAGGATATTGCGCAGGTAATAAGGTTGAACAACAAAGAAGCTGGGATAGAGTAAATGCTATCATCAACTACCTGATAGAGAAAGAGGGTGTAAGCGGAGATAGATTGATCTTTAAATACGCTGAAGAAGGTGGCGACTGTGACACAGTAGATATCCGGGCCGCTAACCCGGGTGAAGAAGGACCAAATACAGTTCCGGCTCCTCACCCACAATTAAGAAGGAATTAATTTAAATAGTTTTCGATAAATCAAAGCCCTCCTGTTTCGGAGGGCTTTTTCTTTCACTCTTGCGAGTCCCGGGGAGTTTGTTCAAAGGGCGGATTGAAATTGGGACGAAGCAAGCCCCTCCATTCCGGAAGTACTAGAAAATGGGTTGCTTCACACTTTGAAATAGCAAGAAAGATGACGTCCTCAACATGTTTTATACCCTGCGTAATTGAGGGGCTTGCTTCGTCGCGCGGAAAGCATATTAAGACCGATTTTTGCCTATGCGCGACTCGCAAGGTGTGGGATATTACAATAACCTTAACCTCATGGGTTTGGCCTTCATTAATTTTTAAATCAGATTTGCTCAATTAAATCTATCTTTGCCCACTTTTTATGAGATTTTTCCTTTTACTGATTATTGCGGGTTTGTTAGGCGGTTGCGGTGGAATCAATAAGGTTTTGAAAAGCAAGGACCCGGAATATAAGTTGCGCATGGCCGAAGGCTATTATGTAAAAAAGAAGTATCATTTTGCCCAGGCACTTTATGAAGATGTAATGCCGAATTTCAGGGGCACCCCGGAATTCGAGAACATCTATTATAAGTATGCTTACTGTGCATATTATCAAAAGGATTATTTGAATGCCGAGAATCTTTTTAAGAGTTTCCTCGAGGCTTTTCCAAACAGTCCAAAGGCTGAAGAACTTGACTATATGCGGGCCTATTGCTTTTATAAAATGTCTCCAAAAGTGGCATTGGACCAAAGCAATACCGTGAGGGCGATGGGGTTGTTGCAAACATTTGTCAATACGCACCCAAATTCTCCAAGAAATAAGGAAGCAAATGAGTTGATCGATATCTGCCGGACCAAACTGGAAGAAAAAGAGAGAACGGCTGCCCAGTTATATTATGATCTTGGGCAATTCAGGGCAGCGGGTGTAGCATTTACCAGCTTATTGAATAACTTTCCCGATTCGCAGCAAGGGGACGAATATAAGCTGATGGTTATTAAATCTTATTTTAGATTTGCAGAATTGAGTATTGATGAAAAGAAAATGGAGCGGTTTGAACAGGTGATCAGCGAGTGTAATGATTTTGTCGACCGTTTTCCGGACAGCGAATTGGTAAAAGAAGTCGAGAGCTATATTTCACTATCAAATAACAATATTAAAAAATTGAACAATGAGCAAACTAAGACGTCAACTTAGTGTTGGTACCAGTAACATAGTTGAAACTAAAAATCTCAATGATATAAAAGAAAAGACAGGCAACCTGTATGAATCTATTTCCATCATTGGTAAAAGAGCAAACCAGATAAATATTTCATTGAAGGAAGAACTTCACAATAAACTTGAAGAATTTGCAAGTCATACGGACAGTCTTGAAGAGATCCATGAGAATAAAGAGCAGATCGAGATCTCGAGAGCCTATGAAAGGATGCCAAACCCTGCCCTGCTCGCTACACAGGAATTTATGGAAGACAAGGTTTATTTCCGTAAAGGAGAAGATGAGCTTTTTAGTTAAGAAACCGACAGTTATTCGTTTACCATTGATATAATTTAGCGTTCCGATGATCCGGGACGCTTTTAGTTTCTGATAGTTAATTTTAATTTTATATCCGGAATGCTGAATGGAAAAAAAATATTATTAGGTGTAACCGGAAGCATTGCAGCTTATAAGGCCGCTTTCCTTGTTCGCTTGCTGGTGAAAGCAGGTGCCGAAGTAAAAGTCATCATGACCCCTGCCGCAACAGATTTTATTTCAAAGCTTACACTTTCAACATTATCAAAGAATAAAGTATTGGTTGAATTGTTCGATCAGGAATCCTGGGCCAATCATGTTATGCTTGGACGCTGGGCCGATGTGATGTTGATGGCTCCTCTAAGTTGTAATACATTGGCTAAAATGGCGCATGGCCAATGCGATAATTTGTTGCTGGCGGTATATCTGTCTGCCACCTGTCCTGTTGTTGTTGCGCCGGCGATGGATGATGATATGTGGCATCATCCATCCACAAAGGGGAATATTAAAAAGATACTGGAATACGGCAATAGGATTATACCGGTAGAAAAGGGTGAGCTTGCAAGCGGTTTGGTAGGAGAAGGACGTATGGCTGAGCCTGAAAACATTGTCCAATATCTTGAAAAGAATTTTTTTGGTCCAAAAGCTCTCGAAGGGAAGAAAGCATTTGTCTCAGCCGGTCCAACCTATGAGCCTTTGGACCCGGTTCGCTTTATCGGTAATCATTCCTCCGGCAAAATGGGGTTGGCATTAGCAGAAGAACTTTATGCAAAAGGTGCTGACGTTACACTGGTTATGGGCCCATCATCCCTTAAGTTGCCGCCAAATGGTATTAAGGTTGTCCGGGTGAACACAGCAGAAGAAATGTTCAACGCGTGCACTCAGCTATTTGACAAATCTGATATTGGTATTATGGCGGCTGCAGTGGCCGATTATACACCAGTGAACGTATCAGCCAATAAGATCAAAAAAACAAATGGTGACCTGGTGATCGAATTAAAAAAAACCAAAGACATTTTACAAAGCCTCGGAGAAAGCAAATCATCTAACCAGGTTTTGGTAGGATTTGCATTAGAAACGAACAACGAAAGAGATTATGCTTTGGGTAAATTAAAAACCAAGAATACAGATATGATGGTGATGAACTCGCTTAATGACGAGGGGGCGGGTTTTGGAACTGATACAAATAAAATTACCATCTTTGACAAAAGCGGGAAGGAATTCCATTATGATCTTATGTCAAAGAAAGAAGTTGCTAAGAATATTGTTGACACAATTATCCAATTATACTATGCTCAAAAAGTTTTTTAGCCTGGTCGTGGTTTGCTTTTTTTACTTAATTACTGAGTCGCAGGAGATTCAGGCAAAGCTTACTGTGAACGTAAATAAGGATAAGATCCCGACCACGGTTGATAGAAAAATTTTCCAGACACTACAGGCAAATCTTACCAATTTTATCAATAACAGGAAATGGACCAATGATGCCTTCCAGACTTCAGAAAAGATACAGTGTAATTTTTTGCTAAGTATAAACGATGTGGGGGGACCGAATGTTTATAAGGCCACGCTTACTGTGCAGGCTGCACGCCCCGCGTTTAATTCCACTTATTTATGTCCATTGATAAATTTCATTGATGATAATGTCGCGTTCAAATATGTGGAATACCAGCCCATCGAGTTTAATGAAAATCGAATCCAGGGAAATGACGCCCTGGTATCAAACCTGACAGCAGTTTTTGCGTATTGGATCAATATCATCCTCGGATTTGATTATGATTCTTTTTCATTGCGTGGTGGCGACCCTTATTTTGTCAAAGCGCAAAACATCGTAAGTAACGCGCCGGAATCAGGTGAAATTTTCGGCTGGAAGAATTATGAAAGTCAAAGAAATCGTTATTGGCTCACAGAAAATCTGAATAATAACAGGTTTGCACTTTTTCATGATGCCCTGTATTCCTATTACAGGAATGGAATGGATCTCTTGTATGAGAACGAAGACGAAGGAAGAAATGGCATTCTGAATTGTCTTAATTATTTATCGACGATTCAAAAGGAGAATCCGAATTCGATGATCATGCAGTTCTTTTTCCAAAGCAGAAGTGCTGAGCTGGTTAAGGTTTTTAGTAGAGCGAATAAGGATACCAAAGACCGTGCTTTGAATCACCTGTTAAAGCTGGATGTCACCAATTCCCGTCTTTATAACGAACTGAAGTGAGATATTTTCTTTATATAGCTCTCTTAATTTCTTTTTACGGATGTACCCGGATTGACCGGATACCAAAGGATGTTATCCCGCCAAATGAAATGCGCAAGATCATGTGGGACCTTATGCGGGCTGATGCATATGTCTCGGATTTTATTATGAAGGATAGCACACGTGACAGGCAAGCCGAAAGCGCCATGCTTTATGAAAAAGTATTTGCCATTCATTCCATAAACCAGGAAGCTTTCAATAAAAGCATCACCTTCTATGAAAGTCGCCCAGACCTGCTAAAAATAATTACCGATTCATTACGAAGTGACGAAAAAAAGGTACAGACCTATCAGGATTATAATCGACCCCAGCCGCAGACAGATACAACGGTAAAAAAGCTAAAACCGAATAAGAGGCTTATCAGAAAATAAGCAATGATCCACTTCCCCTTATTTTTGCTAAATAAAAATCTCTAATGAATAAAGTTGTAAAAGATGCGGATGCAGCTATCCATGATATTGGGGATGGAGCTACGATCATGTTGGGAGGGTTTGGTCTTTGCGGAATTCCGGAGAATAGTATTGCTGCGCTCAAAAGAAAAGAATGTAAGAACCTGACCTGTATTTCCAACAATGCAGGGGTAGATGATTTTGGCCTGGGATTATTGCTTAAAACAAGACAGATAAAAAAAATGATGAGTTCCTACGTCGGGGAGAATGAAGAATTTGAAAGACAACTATTGAGTGGTGAGCTCGAAGTTGAACTGATTCCCCAGGGTACATTGGCAACAAGGATTCAGATGGCTGG